>DAOTXG010000015.1:0-8591 GCA_034435515.1 Anaerolineales bacterium | reverse complement strand
TCCAGCCCTATCTGTTCGCAGGCGGCATCATGCTGCTGGTCGTGGGCCTGCTGGGCGCGGGCGACCTCGGCGCGCCCCGCAAGACCTACGACGCGGCCGTGACCGGCGTGGCCTGGCTCAAACCGATGATCGTCATGGGCCTCGGCGCGGGCATCGCGGCCCTCGGCGGCGCACTGTTCGTCGCCATCCTTCTCTGGTCGCTGCTGCGCGTTGCGCAGACGCGCCCGGCCGTCTCTCAGACGCCGGCCTACATCGGCGCCGCAGGCGACTGAATGTGACAGAGTGGCAATTCGCCTCGTGCTGCATTGACCTCGAGCAGACTGACCCCAGCGACGAAGCCTGGAAGGCGCTGACCCGCCTGGCGCTCGGCCTCGTGTTCAGCATGGACACGATGATGATGAGCCTGTTCCTGTATTCAGACTGGGCGCGGGCGGCGTTGTTCGGCGGCGCGCCGGCGATCCCGCCAGGCGTCGTGCTGCTCTTCAAGCTCAACATGCTCCTCGGCTCGACGCTGACATTGTTCACGCTCGCGCCGCCCATCCTGAGCAATTCCTGGCAGGGTCTGCGCCAGCGCCGCCTCAGCACGGATACGCTGATTGCGCTGGGGAGCCTCTCTGGTTACCTGGCCTCGCTCTACGGCCTGGCGACCGGCGGCGACGTGTATTTCGACACCGCGACGACCATCCTCGTCTTCGTCACCGCCGGGCATTACCTCGAGCTCCGCGCCCGCGCGCGCGGCGCAGAAGCCCTCGCGGCCCTGCTATCCCGCACGCCTGAGGCGGCCTTCGTGCGCCGCGGCGGCGAAGAGGTCGAAGTCCCCGCCTCGACCATAGTCCTCGGCGAGGCGGTGATCGTGCGCCCCGGCGGCGCGTTCCCCGTGGATGGCGAGGTGATTGAGGGCGCAGGGAGCGTGAACGAGGCTTCGATTACTGGCGAGGCCAGGCCGGTCTTCAAAGAACCGGGCGCAAATGTCTATTCGGGGACGATAAACCTCGATGGGCGGCTCGTCATCCGGGCGACCGGCGTCGGCGAGGACCGTGTGATGGCTCGCCTGGTGCAGTTGTTGCGCGAGGCCCTCCGCCGCCGCGCGCCCGTTCAGCGGCTGGCCGACCGGGTCTCGGCGGTCTTCGTCCCGCTCGTCGTGCTCGTCAGCGCGCTCGCCTTTGCCTACTGGGGCTGGCGCGACGGCGCCGGGCAGGGGCTGATGGTCGCGCTCGCCGTCCTGCTTATCGCCTGCCCGTGTGCGCTCGGCGTCGCCACCCCGCTGGCCCTGTGGGCCGGGATGGGCCGCGCGGCCGAGAACGGCGTGCTCGTCCGCAGCGCCGCAGCGCTCGAAAAACTCGCCAACGTTAGGGCCGTGTTCTTCGACAAGACGGGGACGCTGACGACGGGGACTTTGGAAGTAAAGGAAGTAATTGGTAATTGGGGATTGGTGATCGGATGCGCGGCGGCGTTAGAGTCTGCCTCGGAGCATCCGCTTGGACGGGCGGTGCTGGATTATGCGCACGCGCAGGGCCTCGCCCCCGCCTCCGTGGACAATTTCCGCGCTTTTCCCGGTTTAGGCGTTTCCGGAGACGTTCAATTTCCAATTACTGATTACCGGTTACATGAAGCCGCGGTCGGCAACGCCCGTTTCATGGACCGCCTCGGCTGGGGAATGGATGAACAACTCGCCGCCGAGAAAGAGCGACTCGAGCTGGCCGGCCGCACGGTCGTGTGCGTCGGCTGGGAGGGCGCGGTGCGCGGGCTGCTCGGTTTCGCAGAGGCTGTGCGGCCCGAGGCGCCTGAGGCGGTGCGCACATTGGCGGCGGCGGGCCTCACGGTCAAGGCCCTCACCGGCGACGACCGCACGGCAGGGGCCGTGCTCGCGCGCAAACTAGGGATTGCCGTGCACGCCAACCTGCTGCCCGAAGACAAAGTGCGCCTGTTGAGGGAGGCTCAAGCCCGCTCGGGCGGGGTGGCGATGGTCGGCGACGGCCTGAACGACGCGCCGGCATTGGCGCACGCCGACGTGGGCCTGGCCCTCGGCTGCGGCGTGGACGTGACTCGCGAAGCCGCCGACGTGAGCCTGGTCGGCTCGGACTTGCGCCAGGTGGCCTGGACGATTGAACTCGCGCGCCAGACTTACCGCACGATCCGCCAGAACCTGTGGTGGGCTTTCTTTTATAATATCGTCGGCGTCGGGCTGGCGCTGGTGGGCGTGCTGCATCCGATTGTCTCGGCCCTGGCGATGGTGGTGAGCAACCTGTTCGTCGTCGGTAGTTCCCTGCGCCTGGCTCACCGCCCGATGCCGGAGATGGTAACTCATGCTGAAAAAACCTTCGTGGAAGAATTTGCTGCCGCTGGTTGAGCCGGAGAAAGACTGCGTCCCCCAGCCGATAGTTGAGGAGGATGAGGAAGAACACAAGGTCGAATGGCAGGCGGTCAGGTCGGGCGCGGACCGGCTGGCCAGCTGGCCCTGGGCAGACCGCCCGCCGATCAACGGCCGCGCGGCGCTGGTCTGGATGGAGAAGATCGCGCTCGCCTTTGAGAGCGTGGTCAACCGGCTCATCGGCGCGCAGGAACTCAATCCCTTTTATCATACCGGCACGATCGCGGTCTTCATGCTCCTGCTCGTGGGGATTACCGGGCTTTACCTGACGATCTTCTACATCGCCCCTGGCCTCGGCACGCCGGCGGCTTACGACGCGGTGGCGGCGCTTGACCGCCATTGGCTGTGGCTGGGCGCCATCATGCGCGGCGTCCACCGCTACGCCTCGGGCGCGGCGGTCATCGCCACGGTTTTCCACGCCGTGCGCACGCTGTTCCAGGACCGTTTCCGCAACGCGCGCTGGCTGGCGTGGGTTACAGGGATGCTCCTGGTCGGCGCGCTGTGGTTCGAGGGTCTCACCGGTTACTGGCTGGTGTGGGACGAGCGCGCCCAACTCATCCTCGACACGGTCATCCGCGCGATTAACATCTTCCCGTCGGTCGGCGTCCCGTTCACGCTCACCTTCCTCACCAACGAGGCCGCCCGCCAGGCTTGGCTGTTCTTCATGCTGCTGCTTTTCACGCACATCGCGCTGTTCACGGTGATGGGCCTGTTCTACTGGTTTCACATTCTGCGGTTGAGCCGGGCCAAATTCCTGCCCCCGCGCTTTTTCATGCTCGCCTCCGGCCTGATCCTCGCCGTCGGCGCAGTACTGTGGCCCGCGCGGAGCGCGCTGGAGGCCGACCTGAGCCGGCTGCCTGGGCGTCTGACTTTCGACCCATTCTACTTGTTCTACTTGCCGCTCACGCTGCGCGTGAACCCGGTCTACTTCTGGGGCGCGGCGACGGTAGTATTTGTGGTCATCACTGCCGTGCCCTGGCTCCTGCGCGGTTCGGGCAAACGCCAGCCAGGCAAGGTCGTCATTGACAAAAACGTGTGCACCGGCTGCACCAAGTGCGCCGAGGACTGCCCCTACAATGCCATCGTCATGCTGCCGCGCACTGACGGCAAGCCTCATAAACTGGTGGCGATTGAAAATCCGAATCTCTGCGTCTCGTGCGGCGTCTGTGTCGGCTCGTGCGACGGGATGGCGGTGAGCCTGACCGACCTGGCGGCGACGGCCTACTATCAATCCATCCTGGCCCGGGTGCGCGCGGCCAGCCGGGCGGCGGGCGGCCCGGTAAAGGTAATCTTCACCTGCGAGCGGCACGGCGCGCATGGCGCTTCGTCACCTGTCACTCGTCACCTGTCACCTGTCACGATTGTCATGCCGTGCGTCGGCGTGCTGCATCCCAACGTCGTGGGGCAGACGCTGGAGGCTGGCGCGGCGGAGGTCTCGGTGGTGGGCTGCCCGGCCAGCGACTGCCCCCAGCGCGAGGGCAATCTGTGGATTGACGCCCGGCTGAAACGCGCCCGGCAACCCAAACTCAAGCGCGCTTATGTGGGGGCGCCCATCCGCACCCTCTTCCTGCCGCCCAACGAATTTGCTCAGGCCCTTCAGCCCGCGAGTGAGCCGGTCCGGTTGCAGGAGGCCGCCAAAGCCGAACTCGCCAATCCACTCCGAGAAGTCAAGCCAATCCACTGGCTGCGCGCGGGTGCGCTGCTGGCAATCGTGCTGGCCTTGCAGGTTGCGCTCACCGACATTCCCTATCAACCCTTTCAGGCGAACGAGAGCCTGCTCCAACTGGGGATGCGCAACGAAGGGCAGTCCCGCCAGAACACGCGCCCCTTGAGCGGCACCGAACTGGGGCAACTCTCGCCCGAGGAACAGCGGGAGTATCTTGAAGAGCAGCACGCGCGGGGGCGCTTCCCGACGCGCCTGCGGTTGGAGGTGGACGGCCAGGTCGTCCTGGAACAGACCTATCCGGCGCTGGGCTTCCGGCAGGAAGGCTCGTCGTTCGCCTACGAGAAGTTCTTCCTCGCGCCTGGCGCACATGCTATCCGCCTGAGCGCGGACGACGCCGGGGGCGACTTGCAGCCGGTGATCGAGCAAACGGTGACGTTCGAGCCGGGCGGGATTCACACGCTGACCTTTGACCGGGTGGCGAACACGTTTGAGATCAAGTGACCCCTTTACGTTTTACTCATTACGCCTTACTCGTTGCGTTTGACGCGCTATGTCTCCTATCGAACTCCTCCTCATCTTCACCGCCAGCCTCATGGCCTCCGCCCACTGCGCGGCCATGTGCGGCGGCTTTACGCTGAGCCTGGTCAGGCCGGGGCAGCCGGGGACGTCGCTGGCGCGCATGACCGTCTATCACGCCGGGAAGCTCTTCACCTACGTCTTCATTGGGCTGGCGGCGGGCCTCGCCGGAGCGGCCCTGCTGAATAATCCGGCCCTCCGGTTTTTCCAGGTGGCCTTCTCGGTCCTGGCGGGTGTGCTGATCGTCGTCGTGGGCCTGCAGACCCTGGGTTTGCTGCCCGGCCAGAGCATTGTCAACCGTCTTGCCTCGGCGTTGTGGCTCGGCCCGTTCCTCGGGCCGTTCTTCCAGGCTTTTCGGGAGCAGGCGGCAGGGCGGCGGCAAGATGGGCAACGGCAAGATGGGCAACGGCAAGACGGGCGACGGCAAGACGGGCGATGGCAAGACGGGCGACGGCAAGACGGGCGACGGCAAGCGTCGCCCCTACAGGGGGCGTTCTTGCTGGGGGTGTTTAACGGTTTTCTGCCGTGCGGACTGATGTATTCCTCCGCCGTCGCGGCGGCGGGAACCGGCTCGCCGTGGTGAGCCATGCTGACGATGCTCGCGTTCGGGTTGGGGACGGCGCCGATGCTGGTCGCGGTCGGGGTAGGGGGGACAGCCGTCGGCGACTGGCAGTCGCTGCGGCCCACCCTCGTCCGCGCGGCGGGCATCTTGGTCATCGCGCTCGGCGTGCTCACCGTTTTGCGCGGGACGCCGTTGATCACGACCTTTGCCGCAGGCGGGAAACACGACCATAGCGCCCTGTCGGCGAGCGGCGCGGCCAACGTCGAACTCGATCCAGCCCCGGCCCCGCCTTTTGCGCTGATTAATCAAGACGGCCAGCGCGTGAGTCTGCACGATTATCACGGGCGGGTCGTCCTGCTTGATTTCATCTACACTTCCTGCACGACGACCTGCCCGCTGCTAACGGCCACCTTCAAAGCCGTGCAGGAGGGCCTCGGCCCGGACTTGGGGAAGGATGTGGCGCTGGTCTCGATCTCGGTTGATCCAGAGACGGACACGCCGCAGGTGCTCCGGGCTTTCGGCGAGCGATGGGGCGCAGATTTTTCCGGTTGGGCCTTTCTCACTGGCGCGCCGGAGGAAATTCGGTCAGTCGCCTCGGCCTACGCTGTGTATGTCGAAAAGAAGCGAGACGGCGTGGCCCACACCGAGACCATTCTGCTCATTGACAGGCGCGGTCAGCTCCGCTCGGCCTTCGGGCTGCGAACGGATCCGCAGATGCTCGTCACCCGGGTTCGTCAATTACTAAATGAACACTGACTCCACGCCGACACCTGACAGGTGTGCGTACACCTGTCAGGTGTCGAGTGTGAACTATAAGGAGACGTTCCGTCGGAACGTCTCTACTATTGTCAGACCCATGCCCCAGGACTCCTTGAAAGTTTTTTGGCGGTTTGCCGTTTACGCGCTGCTGGGCATCTACTGCGCCTCGATCTTTTTCTTCGCGCTCAAGCCCCTCCTCGGCTGGCCCATCCCGCCCCTGCTCGGCCCGGTTTCAACCATGTTGGTGTGGGCCTTTGCCGTCGGCCACGCGCTGTGGACTTTGGGTTGGCGGCGCACGCTGGCGTTCTTGGGGATTGCCTTTGGCGTCGGCCTGACGCTGGAGGCGATCGGGGTAGCAACCGGCTGGGTCTATGGCGGTTATCATTACAGCCCGCGCCTCGGGCCGATGCTGTTCCGCGTGCCAGTGCTTATCCCGCTTTCGTGGTTCATGGTGATCTATCTGGCCGCGGCCATCACCGAGCGGCTGCTCGGCGGTCAGCTGAAGACTTGGGGACGCACGCTGTGGAGTTGCCTCATCGGCGCGATTGTGGCGACCGCCTGGGATGTGGTGGGCGATCCACAGATGGCGCGCACGGGCCTATGGGTGTGGGAACAACCCGGCGAATTTTACGGCGTGCCGGTGCATAACTTCGCCGGATGGCTGGCGACTTCGTTCCTGGTCTTGTTGCTCTACCGGGCAGCGACGTGGAACTGGCGCCCGCAACCCTGGGGCCCAAGTTCACCCCTGTTCGCCGCGCTTCCGCTTCTTGCCTACGGCGCGCTCGCGCTGTCGTTTGTCCTCGGCTACAGCGCGCAGGGCGATGGCGCTTTGGCCGTGATTGCCTTTTTCACGATGGGAGCTTTCACACTCATCGCACTGGCTAGTCCCCATTCCTCCCCAGACCCGCCTGACGGGCGAGGATGATCGCCTGCGCCCGGTCGGCCACCTGCAATTTGCTGAAGATGTTGGAGACGTGATTGCTGACAGTCTTGGGGCTGAGGCTCAACTGCTCGGCGATCTCTTTATTGTTGTACCCCTGCGCAATCTGGTTGAGGATTTCGCGCTCGCGGTCGGTCAATTCAGGGAAAACCTGAGCCAGCGCCGGCGGCCCGGCCGCCGCGCCGAGGTTTTGGAAGAAATTCATTAGCCGCCGGGCGATGGCCGGGCTGAAGAGGGCGCAGCGGCGCCGAACGTGAGGAGCGTCAGCGCGACGAAAACCGCCATCCAATCGTCCGATTTGCGCCAGAAGATCACCACCGCGGTGAGGGCGTAGATCAGCATACTCGCGACTTCAAAGGCGACGAAATACTGCGCGTAAAAGTCGGTGGACAGTCCTAGAATCCAGAGGGCGGATTTTGTTTGCAGGTTGGCGTCGAGCAACTGCTGATAGCGATCCGGGACGGTGGCGACGAAGGCCGCCAGCGTCAGGACGGCGGCGAAAACCCAGACCGCCTCGGCGAGGACCGAGGACTGGCCCGGCAAGCCCGTCTGGACGGTTGTCTCAGTTTTCAAGTTTGATTCCGTGGGAGCAGGTTGAAAGTTCATGAGAGGGTTCTCTCTCGACTGACAGAGCGCAGCCTCGTGCCGCAACCAAACGTAGGACAAGTTTCAAACTTGTCCCACAACATCTGCGCGGATCGTGTGGATTTGGCAGAGCAATTCTATATCGGAGCATTTCACTCTACTTTGACTCTTATTATGGCACAATCTGCTAAACACTACGACGTTTTGATCTCGCGCGTGCAGATGACGATCACTGGCGTTCAGACTTGGCAAATAGAATCATCACCTGGATTTCGCCCCGGTAGGCTCTTTGATAATCGCGCCAGTAGGGGGGCACCCTGGCCCACAACCGGCGGCGCTCGTCGCCGTGGACTTCTCGGGCTTCGACCGGCATCGCAGACGCCCCGATCTGTATCCTGGCTTGTGGATTCATCCGCAAATTCAAATACCAGGCAGGACTTTCCAGGATGCCCGGCGCGATAACGTAACCGCCCCCCTCACGCATATAAACCAGTGGCACCGTGCGTGGCCGGCCCGTCTTCCGGCCAATGGTCGTCAGCAGGAGCACCGGCATTCCATTCATCGTTGCACCCAGGCGTCCACCGGACAACCGATAGATGAGGACGTGCACGGGACTAGAGAATCTCAGGAGCCAACGGCGAGGTGTCATGACGACTACTGCTCCACAGGATTGCTCTTGATAATGATCAGTCTACTGATCGCGTTTTGGAAAGACAAGGCCCAACATCACGTTCGTGCCCGGAAACGGCCTGGCGGACAGCAGGGCGAGATCGGGCAGGAACGAAAGCAGCAGGGTCACGCCGGCGATGATGCGGAACAGCCGGACGGGCCGCCGCGCAAACCGGCCCACGGCGGCGAAGACGATCACCGCGCCCGTTACGCCGACGACGGTGAGAAAGGTGACCGACCCCATCGGGTTAAATTCGGGCGAGACGCCGAGCAGCCTCGTGGCTATCGCGCGCACAATGTTATTAGCGATGACGGCGGCGATCACCGTCAGCGGCTCGGCCCGCCATAGGCGACCGAGGGCGAGGCGTTCAGTCTGAGATGGAGTGGAAGTGGTTATCGTTGACATGGCTTTTTCCTTTCCCAGAAATAGTATCCGCTCCCGCCGGATTTGCAATCCGGCGGC
>DAOTXG010000014.1:0-4876 GCA_034435515.1 Anaerolineales bacterium | reverse complement strand
TGCGCCTCGTCCACGACCAGATACCGAAAATCGGGGATGACGCGATTCTCCGAGGCGATATCGGCGAACAACAGCGCGTGATTGACGATGACGATGTGCGCGGCGTGCGCGGCCCGGCGCGCGCGGTAGAAGGGGCAGAGGCCGCCCACTTTCTCCTGGCACATCTGCGCGGTGCAGCCTTCGTCCTCGGCGGAGAGCCGCAGCCACGCGCCGCGCTCGTTTGGGCCAAGCGAGGGGGGTGGATGGTGATCGGCCTCGCCCCCGATTTCGTGCAGCCAGACGAGCACCTTGGCCAGCACGCGCATCTCCTCCGGGGTCTTCGGGCGGTGGCGGCGCTGATGGTCGAGGCGGCGTGGGCACAGGTAGTTGCTCCGGCCTTTCAGCACCGTCGCGCGGAAGTCCAGGTCGAGCGCGGCTCGCAAATCGGGCAGGTCCTTGTGGATGAGCTGGTCTTGTAGGTTGATCGTGTTGGTTGAGACAATGACGCGCTCGTTGTTCTGCGCCGCCCAGTAAACCGCCGGGATGAGGTAGCCGACGCTTTTGCCGGTGCCGGTCCCCGCTTCCACCATCAGGTGCCGCCCTTCGGAGAACGCTCGGGCGACGGAACGCAGCATCTCCACCTGCTCCGAGCGGTACTCGTAGTGCGGGAAATGCCGGGAGAACGACCCTGACGGTTCCAGGATAGCCGCGAGTTCGTCAATGTCCAGCGGCGTGAGTTCGCTCTTGCGCTGCAGGGGGCGCAGGTCGTCGCGGCCGGTTTCGCTCCCCTGGCGGGGAGAGGCGCGAAACAGCGGGCCCTCGGCGCCGGGCCGCGCCCGGCGCGGCCCGGCCTTTTCTTTCATGCGCGCCCGCAGCGCTTCCTCGAAAATCGTCCCGGCGCCCCAGGTGATCTCCTCGCCCAACTGCACGATCTCGGCCAGCAGGTCGAGCGGCAGTTCCAGCGCCTTGCGGAACAGCGCGCGGTAAACTTCCATCGTCACGCGGCAGTCCACGCTCGCCCGGTGCATCGTCTCGCTGGGCGTCGGCACGCCGAGCTCTCGCGCCAGCGAGGTCAGGCTGTAGCGCGCGGCGGTTGGCAGGAGCACCGAGGCCAAATCCAGTGTGTCGAGCACGTCGTTGTAGCGCAGCGCCCGTTTCGCGCGCAGAAACTGCAGATCAAAATTGACGTTGTGCCCGAGGATGGGCGCCTCGCCGACGAACTCTTCCAGATCAGGCAGCACGACCCCGAGGGGCGGGGCCTTCGCCACCATCGCGTCGTTGATGCCGGTGAGCGTCGTAATGTTGGCCGGGATTTTGCGCCCCGGATTAACCAGCGTCGAAAACTCGGCTTCCACCCGGTCGCCCCTGAAGCGGATCGCGCCGATTTCGATGATGGCGTCGCGGCCCGGCTCCAGGCCGGTCGTTTCAAGGTCGAGGGCGACAAGCGTGTGGGCCATGGGAGGCAGGAGTGATGGATCAGGACGGCTATTTTTTGTGAAGGACCGCATTACCGGCCTTTTCCCACTCGATAAAACCGCCGTCGAGGTTCCAGACCTGAGTGTAGCCCGCCTGCACCAGTTCCCCGGCGACGATGGCCGACATGCGCCCGCTGCGGCAATACAAGATGATCCGGGTGTTTTTGTCGGCAGGGTAGTCGCCCACCCGCTGCGGCCCGAACTCCTCGAACGGGATGAAGGCGTCCGTCTGCTCCAGCTCGCCTTCGTACGGGATGTGCGTGTTGACAAAATAGAAGTCTTTGTGTTCCAGCATGTCGGCCAGTTCCGCCGGGGTGAGGTTGGTATACGTCCCGCCCTCGACTTGCACGGGGACGCCGGGCGCGGCCGGCGCAGCGGGGGAGGCCGTCGAACCACAGGCGGAGGCCATCAGCCCGAGAACCGTGAGCGCGATCAGTGGAGTACGCATTTTTACCTCTTTGCCATTTTAACTTAATTGTCGCTATGTTCGAGGCGTGAGTCGCCGTGGGAGAGGGCGTAGAACGACCGCCTCCGCCCGTCAAGCGTTTCGTGGAAGAAGTCGGTGATGAGATAGCCGGACTTGAACGCCGCCTCGAATAATTCGCGTGTGTGCTGACGCCAGGCCCGCGCCAGGGCCATATCCTTAGCCTTGATGGCCTGAAAATCTTCGGGGATTTCGACGAGGGCAATCATTCCGGCAAAGGACGCCGTGCGGTTCGGCGGTCGCAGCAGGCCCTGTGGGCCGGGCGTCGACGGATTGAGCAAAGTGGCCCCGGCGTCGGTAAAGGAGTCTACCACGAGCGGGGCGCGGCGGCCAAGCAGCCGCTCCTTCACGCGGGCCGAGGTCACCCACCAATCCACCTGGAAGCGGTCAGAGGGCAGGCCGGCGTTCAATCCGTCCATCATCTGCCCATACACCTCACGCAGATAAACGCGGCAAACTGCGCCGAGCTTGGCGATGTTCAGCCGGGCGTTGCGTGATTCTAGCGGATCGTAAGTCCACGTTACCAGCCGGACGCCCTGGTTAATGACGAAGTCCCGCTGAGCTAGTTTGAGCTGGTAGCCGATGTGACGGTCGCGGTATTCCGGCAGGACGCCCAGCTGGTGCGAGCAATGCTTGAGGCGCGCCATGGCCGGACGGCTGGAACTGGCCTGGTCGGTGCCGAGAAAGCCAAACACAAAGCCGACCAGGCGGTCACCGTCAAACGCGCCGAGCGCCAGCCCGCCGCTGTGGGCGGCGGTGATGAGCACGTGCGCCGGAGTGACCTCGGTCTCCGAACCGGGCCACACCACGCGCTGCAACGCCTCGGCGGCGTGGAACTCGTCGATGGATTCGAGGGCGCGTATAGCCAGGGAGGTGATGTTCGGCATTGGCGGCGTATGACGCAGGGCGCGTGCCGGGCGACTGGCCCATCGCCTCGCACGCTCTACCTGTCAGGTTCCCCACACCAGGCGGTTCATCTCCGCAAACCAGTTTTTCCGGCGCAAATAATCCAACGAGTTCACCAGGCGCGCCGGCTTCAGTCCAAAGTAGCGCGTGACGCTGGTCAGTTCGCAGGTGCGGCTGATCGCGAGGTAGTCCAGCCAACGGGTGGTGAGCGGCGAGCGCGGCAGCGCCTGTTCCATCAGCCACGCGCCGGCGCGCAGCAAGGGAGGCCGCACCGGGACGATGAGCCGCCGCACCCCAAGCGCCTCCATCACGATCTGCACGAGTTGTTGGAACGGGATAAACTCCGGCCCGCCCAGCGAGAGGGTTTGGTTGAGCGCGGTCAGGTCGCTCAGACTCCACTCGAGGCAAGTGACCAGGTCTTCCACCCACAAGGGTTGGAGGGAAGCCCGGCCGTCGCCAGGCATCAAGAAAAAACCGGGGACAAGTTTGAGCATCATCGCCAACACGTTGACGAACACGTCCTCTTCGCCGTACAACAAAGCCGAGCGGATGATGGTGTACGGGAGGCCGCTCTGCCGGACGAACTCTTCGGCGATGCCTTTCGCTTTGAGGACTGGATACGCCGAAGCCCGGTCGGCGCCCAGATGGGAGAGGTAGATGATGCGCCCCACGCCCGCGTCTTTGGCGGCCTCCACGAGGGACTGGGTTCCGGCGGCGTCCACGGCGAACAGGTCCTCCGGCTCGCCGCGCCATTCCGCGCCCGCGAGATGGATGAGGGTATTCACGCCGACCAGCGCCGTCCGCAGCCCGCGCTCGTCGGCGAGAGAGGCAATGGCGACCTGCACCGGAACGCCCCGGGGCAGGCGCGGCGTGCGCCGGGAGGGTCGGATCAGGCAGCGCACTTCCAGCCCGGCCTCGGCCAGCCGGGGGAGGAGCGCCCGCCCGACAAAGCCGGTTGCGCCAGTGACTAAAATCAGGGTAGACATGAATGAACGTGAGCGGTAGGAACAAAGGGCTACCGGGGCGAGTGTAACTCAGGGGGAGTGAAGCGTCAACCACTCGCTTGAGTGTGCACGCGAAGTTTGTCAGCCACGGCGCGGCTGACAGCGGCCGCGCCGCAGTGCAACTGCGGCAGAACGGGCTTGCCTGACGATGTTTGCGTGCGCCGACGCTTAATGCAACACGGGCGCAGAAATCTTCTGCGCCCGTGTCGTCAGCGCTAGCGGCAGCGTTACTTCTTCTTTTTAGAGTTGTTTTTCCTGACTGAGATGAGTTTCCCGGCGGCTTTGATTCTGGCCTGGCTCGCGGCGGCAGCCAGGCGCACCATGGTCGCCTCGACGTCGGCGGGACTGACGCCGACCAGGGAGATCAATTTGCGCTCGCTGGTGAGACCGCCCATGATGTCAATCTGGTCCGCCGGAATTTTCAAAGCGTGAGATAAGAAGCCAATCAGGGCATTATTCGCGGCCCCCCCCTCCGGCACGGCGGCGACGCGGATCTTGATTGTGCCATCCGCCATCAGGCCGGCGACCTCGGTCACTTTGGCTCGCGGGGTGACCTTGACGGCGATGGCCGCGCCCGTGAGGGCGTTGCTGAAAGTGGGCATTTCTATCCTCCGTAAGAACGTGGTTAGCGAGCGCATTGATTCTAACGCAAATCAAACCCTACATCCAGCCGGGCCGCAATAGGATATTCGTGCAAAACGTAAAATACAAATCAGCCGGGCCTGGTAACGCCTCAGGCCGAGCGATGCGCCGCTAAACTACTCTCTAAAAAATTAATCGTTTCCCTGTCCACGAGGATACGGGGCGGCCAGCGGCGAGATGGCGAATCAGGGAACCTCGGCATAGGATATTGGTATCACGTGCGACGCACACGCTTCGCGGCAGTGCGTCGCACGTAGAGTTCTAAGTAACTCCTCAAAAGTTTTCCCTACTTTTTTGCTCCCGCCGGATTTGTAATCCGGCGGCCAGGCGGCGGATTGCAAATCCGCCGCGAGCATGAGAAAAGTAGTAAGAAGTTTTGGATACTT
>DAOTXG010000013.1:0-35446 GCA_034435515.1 Anaerolineales bacterium | reverse complement strand
GGATCGTACGTGGGTACGTCCTGGCGATTCTGCCAGATGATGTAGTCTTCGAGAAAGACGCCGTCCCAGCCCGACTCCTCGGCCAGATGGGCCAGTTCGGCGAGCGTCCACGCGTCGCCCCGCGTATACCATCCCTGCTTGAAGGCGTAATCCAGTAGATGCCCGACGTAGTACGTATGCGTCACGAGATTAATGGCCCGCCGCCATTCCAGGACGAAGATCACCTTGCGCACCAAGCGTTTCACCAGGTACTCGAGCAGCCCGAACAGGCAGCCGCTCAGGCTGATGCGGCCTCGCTCCTCGGCCAGGGCAGCGACCTCTTCCGCGCTCAAAGCCAGGCCGTGGGCCGACGCCAGCGACTGGACGAGATTGCGGTAGAAGAACGCCTTGGCCAGGTCGTCGAGGACCGGAAAAGGGATGAGCGGCGTCAGGCCGACCAGCACGGCGTGGGTGATGATGATCAGTTGATTCATCAGTCAATGCGCAGTGGTCCGCGCTGGATGCACGCGCGCACAGTCTCCAGGTCTCCGACATCGGGAGAAATATA
Source organism: Anaerolineales bacterium (assembly GCA_034435515.1). GTDB lineage: Bacteria > Chloroflexota > Anaerolineae > Anaerolineales > UBA6663 > DATDRS01. The sequence continues at coordinate 34,899 of DAOTXG010000013.1, read as the reverse complement.
CTCACTCCACCAGGTGGCGCCCGCCTCCGCCAGCGACCGAATATAGGCTCGCTCCTCGTCCCAATCGGGACGCCGCCGACTGCCTCCCACCGCAATATCGTAACCGGCCAGCGACCCTCGCTGACGCTGGGCGACGGCTTTCAAGGCGCGCACGTCGTCGGGTGTCATGTAATGGACCTGGTGCTTGTAGAGACATGACCCATCCCAGCGAGCGGCGCGCCGGGTGGGGCCTTTGAGCGGCCACCCGCCGCCGACCCAAATAGGGATGCGCGGCGTTTGTACGGGACGAGGCAGAAGCGTCACCTCTTTCACGCGGTAGTGCTGGCCCTCGTAACTGAATGGCTCGCCGCTCCACAGTCCCACAATCACGTCGAGCGCCTCGTCCAGCATCTGGGCGCGCTGTTTCGCCTCGGTCACTTCGCCGAAGTGCGTGAAACTGGCATCTGTCCCAACGGACTCACCGGTATCGCCCAACCCGACGCCGAGGATGATCCGCCCATTCGACAGGTGGTCCAGCGTGACCGTCTCGCGCGCAACCTTCCACGGGCGGCGGCGCGCCAGCGGCGTAACAGTTGTGCCAAGCCGAATGCGTTTCGTCCGCATCGCCATCGCCGCGAGCGTAACCCAGGGATCGTACGTGGGTACGTCCTGGCGATTCTGCCAGATGATGTAGTCTTCGAGAAAGACGCCGTCCCAGCCCGACTCCTCGGCCAGATGGGCCAGTTCGGCGAGCGTCCACGCGTCGCCCCAGGCGCCGCCATTGGGAAGAGCAAGTCCATAACGCATATGCTGCTCCTCTAAGTTGATGGCTCATTGCTATGGTGAGAGCGAACTGCTGTTCCAACCGCGGGTTCGGGTGGTGAGGCGCAGCCAGCGGTGATCACCGCGCGGGTTGGGTACCGCCTGCAATTGAAACTCACTGCGGCCATGCAATAGTGGTTTGACCAATTGCTGCCGCAAATGATTCCCTTGATATTTCAAACAGCCAGAAGGTCGAAAATCTTCTGTTCTTGAACTTGTCCAAGTCTTCTGGACGAAAGGCTTGTTCGAGATTGCTCTTGTAAATGGGTTCAGTGAAGGGTAGGTAGCGGTATTCGATAACAGTCTTGTCGATCCGGGTTGCGACTCCAAAACCTGGGGCTTGCATCGCGTGTTCGGGGTAATTTTCAGTGCAGTAAAGTAGAAGAATGTCGCCTGGACGAACTGGAAACGGCGCGAGATTTGCATTAGGGTGGTACACACCTGACTCGATAGTGTCCTTATCTGGCGGGGTTGGCTCACCGAACATTATGAAGTAGTATCGCGGAGTGGCCATTGTTTTCGTTCCTTGGCATGTCAAGTTTGTGAGGCCAGCCATTCTGCAATGCCTCGACGGATTTTTTTCGCAAGGTCGCCCTCGACTATCCATAGCGTTCGTTGCTTGACCTTTCCGTGTATCATGTTTGCCAGTTTGCTGGCACTGGTATCCCACCAGGGATGCATCTTCAAATAGTCGCTTGGGGCTACTGGTCTGAAATAGAGAGGGGTTGAACTCGTCTCGTACCACTCAAGCACGACTGCCCACCCGTAGAAACCGGGGTCGCTTCCGCCAGTTGGCGAATAGAAGAACACAACTGTGTCACCTGGCTGTGGGGTCTTGCCACCTGTGAATTTCGCACCGACTGGCCATGCCGATTTCTCGCCCTCCCATATTTCGACGCGGTAGCGGTCGGGGCTCCATTCCTGGGGACTAATTTGGTACAGCCATGTACTCATGACTCCTCCGAAGAGAAGGACGGCACACAACGGGCGAACTGCTGTCCCAACCGCTGGTTCGTGCGCTGGCGCTCGACCTAACCGACTGGGGCATGGCCCCGCCGACTTACTACACTGACAGGACTGATTCTAGTCCGGATCGGCCCTTTCGGCTAATGTCCCTGGGATGCCCTATGGGGGTTAAGATTCTGACTCGGCGTCAACGGATACGAAACGGATAAACGGATAAGAAGAAACGGCGAAAGGCGTAGTGACCGCTTCGCGTTATCGGTGTCCAGAAAAGTCCTTTTCAAGGTTCTGCTGTCAACGAATGATCAACCGCTTCGCGTAAACGAATGGCGGCGCGAGAGCATATTCGTTTATTCGTTTCATATTCGTTGACAGAGCGGCGCGAAAAAATTTACCTGGATAGCTATAGTCGTCGGCCAGACACAATTCGGAATCTATTCGCGCCAATTCGCGTTTATTCGCGGACAGACAACTTCGCCGTCCTCGCGAACCGGAGGCGCGCCTGCCATTAGGACAATCGTAGCCCAATTTGCTTTTTTCGTGCGGGCGAGTGTATCATGTCCCCCATTCTCACCCACAAGGAAATGGTCGTATGGCTGATACCCCCATTGCGGTCGGGGAGAAAGCCCCGCTCTTTTCACTGTCGGCGCACACGGGCCTCAGCCCGGTCAGCCTGGCCGAGCTGCGCGGCAAGATCGTCGTGCTGGCTTTCTACGTTTTAGACTTCACCGGCACTTGACGGATTGAGCTCCGGTCACTGCAGGAGAATCTCTCCCGCTTCGAGGAGCTTAACGCCCAGGTGCTGGGCATCAGCGTGGACAGCGTCCATTCGCACGGGGCCTTTTCCGAGCAGTTGGGCGGCATCGCCTTTCCGCTGCTGGCCGACTTCCATCCGAAAGGCGCGGTCACCCAGGCCTACGGGCTGTGGCGCGAGGACAAGGGCTACAGCCGCCGCGCCATCATCATCGTTGACCGGGACGGCGTCGTGCGCCACAGCGAGGTCATCCCGCAGGGCGCGCCGAACGTGGAGCAGTTGTTGGCCAAAGTGGCGGAGATCCGGGGATAAGAAGCAGTTCACGATTGTAACTGCTACAGCCCAGCGGTGGGGAACGCTGATTCCGCTGAAAAATACGCTGATGGCGCTGATCTTCTTTATTTAAACTCAGCGAAAATCAGCCTGATCAGCGTGATCAGCGTTCGAAAGAACGTTGGTCTGAACAGTTACTTAAGATCGTAGGAATCTGATAAGGAGAACAGTATCATGAAGCAAGACGATTCGGTCAAGCCCGAACTGGTCGAGGCCCACGAGGGCATCAAGGTGCTGCGGGGCGGGGGGAAGGACTTCCGGCGCGGCTGGAACGGCATCGAGTATCAGCAGGGCCTGTCGGCGCGCAACGTGGGGTCGAAGGACCTGTCCATCAACGTCGCCACCGTGCCGCCGGGGGCCATCGCCTACGCCCACATCCACGATGGCTTCGAGGTGATGCTCTACATCGTCCAGGGCAAAGTCCGCCACGACTTCGGCGAGGGCCTGAAATACTCGATCGTCAACGAGGCCGGCGACTTCATCTACATCGAGCCGGGCGTGCCGCACGAGGTCTTCAACATCGGCGACGAGCCGCTGGTCGCCTTCGTGGCTCGCTCCACCGCCGACGAGTGGGACAAGATCGTCAATTATCCTTCCCAATATCGCCCAGCGGATCAGAAAAGCGAGGCCGAGCTGTCGCCCGAGGCGGTTCCCGCCACGTAGTAACCGCTTCGCGTCAGTCGTTACAGTCATGAAGTTTTCGCCGCGAATGACGCGAATTTGCGCGAAGCGTTGGCGCGCCCAACTGCGAGGACACGGTTGGGGAGCATTTGCTCTAAGGAGGTGAGGCTATCAGGCGCATCCAATTGACCCAACTCTTCTTCAGCCACAACTTTTGGAGAATATGCCAAGGAGGAGTACCCGCATGAAACGCCCGAACAAATTCACAGCGCTGATCGGCATCGTCGTCAGCGCAGCGCTCGTGCTGTCGGCCTGCGGCGGCGCGGCGACGACGGCAGCCCCCACTGCGGCCCCAACCGAAAAGCCAACCGAGGTGACGGCGGTGAAGGCAAAAATCGCCATCATGGGGCCGTTCACCGGCCCGGCGGCCACCATCGGCGTCGAGCAACTCAACTTCGCCCGCCTGGCAGTGGCCGACTTCAATAAGCAGATGGGGACGCAGATCGAACTGCTGGAAGAAGACACTCAACTCGACCCGGCGATTGCGACCACCGTCGCTCAGAAACTTGTGGGCGACCCGGATGTCTACGCGGTGATCGGCCCCTCGGGCAGCCAGGAAGTGGAAGCCTCGGCTGAACTATTCGAGGGGGCCAAACTCGTGCACGTCTCGCCCTCGGCCACGCGGCCCTCGCTCACGGCTTCGGGCTACAAGACCTTCTTCCGCGCGGTGCCCAACGACTCGGTGCAAGGCCCGACCGACGCGCACTTCATCGCCGACACGCTCAAGGCCAAGTCGGTGTTCGTCATTGACGATCAGTCGTCGTACTCGACCAGCCTCGCCGACGAGGTCGCCAACGTGCTGGGCGGGATGAACGTGACCACCGCCCGCGAGTCGGTCACGCAGGATGATACGGACTTCTCGGCGCTGGTGACGAAGATCAAAGCGGCCAACGTTGAGGTGGTCTTCTTCCCCGGCCAGATCGCCTCCCAGGGCGCGCAACTGTGGAAGCAGATGCGCGAGCAGGGCGTCCCGGCCATCCTCATGGGCGGCGACGGCTTCAACTCGCCTGACCTGATCGCCGACGGCGCGAACGAAGGCTCCTTCGTCTCGAACTTCGCGCCGGACATCAACGGCGTGCCCGAAGCCGCCAACGTGATTGAGGGCTACCGGGCGCAATACGGCGACTTCGGCTCGTTCGGCCCGCCGACTTACGTGGCCGCCCAAGTCGTGCTCGAAGCCGTGACGAACGCGATGAAGGCCGGGACTCTCACTCGCGAAGCCGTGTTGGCCGAGGTGGCGAAGGTCAAGATCGCTAAGACCATCCTGGGCACGCCGCTGGAATTCGACGCCAACGGCGACGTGAAGGGCGCGCAGTTCTACGTCTTTCAGGTGCAGAACGGCAAGTTTACGCTCGTCACGCAGACGACCGAACTGGTTGCTCCGCCCAAGGCGATCAAGATCGCGATCATGGGCCCATTCACCGGCCCGGCGGCGACTATCGGCGTCGAGCAGTTGAATTTTGCCCGCCTCGCAGTGGCCCTGCACAATCTCGCCGGCGGCATCCCGATCCAGCTCATCGAGGAAGATACTCAACTTGACCCGGCGATTGCGACCACCGTCGCCCAGAAACTCGTGGACGACGGCGAAATCCTTGCGGTCGTCGGCCCGTCGGGCAGCCAGGAGGTCGAAGCCTCGGCGGAGCTCTTCGAGGGCGCTGGCCTCGCCCACGTCTCGCCCTCCGCTACGCGGCCCACGCTCACCACTTCGGGTTACAAGACCTTTTTCCGTGTGGTGCCGCACGACGGTGTGCAAGGGCCGACCGACGCGAACCTCATCCTGACGAAACTGAACGCGACTTCGGTGTACATCATTGACGACCAGTCCTCGTACTCCGTCAGCCTCGCCGACATCGTCGAGCAGGCGATCAAGGACGCCGGCGTCAAAGTCGCGCGCGAATCGGTGACGCAAGACGACACCGACTTCTCGGCGCTGGTGACGAAGATCAAGGCGGCGAAGGCCGACGTGATCTTCTTCCCCGGCCAGATCGCCTCGCAGGGCGCGCAGCTTTGGTCGCAGATGAAAGAGCAGGGCGTGGCGGCCACGCTGGTCGGCGGCGACGGCTTTAACTCGCCCGACCTGGTCGCCAACGGCGCGAACGAAGGCTCGTACGTGACCAATTTCGCCCCCGACATTCACGGGATTCCCGGGGCCGCCGAAGTGGCCCAGGCTTATCAGGAGCAGTATGGCGACTTCGGCGCCTTCGGCCCGCCGACCTACGTGGCGGCTCAGGCGCTCATCGAGGCGATTGAGCGCGCGGCCCAGGCCGGGAACCTGACCCGCGAGGGCGTGCTCGCCGAAGTAGTCAAGACAAAGATTGACAAAAGCATCCTCGGCTCGCCGATCGCTTTTGACGCGAACGGCGACGTGCTGGGGGCGCAGTTCTTCACTTTCCAGGTGCAGAACGGCCAGTTTGTGACGGTCACCCCCTAGTGCTCTGGCTAATAAATTCTGCCCTGTGGCTTACGTGCGACGCACTTCTAAAGTGCGTCGCACGTTGCGGCAGAACCGGCCTATCCGTTTATCCGCCGTCGCCTCCGTTGACGTCATGGAGCTTTTCTTTACCCAACTGCCTCAGCAGCTCGTCAACGGCCTGACGCTCGGCGCGGTGTATGCGCTGATTGCATTGGGCTATTCGATGGTGTACGGCATTCTGCAATTGCTCAACTTCGCGCATGGCGACGTGTACATGGTGGGCGCGTTCGTCGGCTTTGGCGTGATGACCGCGCTCTTGCCGCAGGCCGGGCCCCTGGCGCCCGCCTGGCTGATCATCCTGCTGATGATGATTACGGCGATGCTCGGCTGCGGAGTTTTGGGCGTGGGCATCGAGTGGTTTGCCTACCGCCCGCTTCGGAACTCACCCCGGCTGGCCGCGCTCATCAGCGCGCTGGGCGTGTCGTTCTTCCTCCAGAACGCCGTCCAACTGACGCTCGGCGCGAAATTCCGCGCCTATCGCACCGAGGCGCTCATCCCCGCCGTGATTGGCTGGGACATCGGCTCGGCCCGGCTGTCGGCGGTGCGCCTGCTCGTGATTGTGGTCGCCGTGCTGTTGATGGCGGCTCTCACGTATCTGGTTCGACGCACCCGGTTGGGCCGGGCGATGCGCGCGGTCGCGCTCGACCGCGAAGCCGCGGCGATGACCGGCGTGGATGTGGATCGAGTCATCGTCGCCACGTTCTTCATCGGCTCCGCGCTCGCGGGCGCGGCCGGCGTGCTCACTGGCGTCGTCTTCACGCGCATCTGGCACTTCATGGGTTTCAACGCCGGGCTGAAGGGTTTCACCGCCGCCGTCGTCGGCGGCATCGGCAGCCTCCCAGGCGCGATGCTGGGCGGCTTTCTGTTGGGCTTGGTCGAAGCCTTTGCGACCGGCTACATCTCTTCAACCTATAAAGACGTGATTGCCTTTATCGTGCTCGTCGTCGTCCTGCTGGTCAGGCCGGGCGGGATTGCGGGAGTGAAGATCCAGCAAAAGGTGTGATGGAGAAATTCGGACGCGACGAATGGGTCGCGCAGGTTGAAGCGCGGCGCAAGCGGGCGGGCGCGTGGGGGCGCGTCGCCGAGCAATGGGAGCGCGTGCCCCCCTGGGCGCGGTTCTTATTATTCCTTATCCTGGCCGCCGCCCTCCCTCAAATCACCCGCAGTGATTACTTCATCCGCGTCGGCGGCAACTTCCTCCTTTACGGCGCGCTGGCGCTCGGCCTCAACGTCGTCGTCGGCTACGCCGGTTTGCTCGACCTGGGCTACGTCGCGTTTTACGGCATGGGCGCGTATGCTTACGCGCTGCTGTCCTCGCCGCAGTTCGACAACCACTGGCCGACGTGGGCCAGCCTGCTGTTCGTCGTCGGCCTCTCCCTGCTGTTAGGCCTGTTGCTCGGCTCGCCCTCGCTCCGGCTGGTCGGCGACTATCTCGCCATCGTCACCCTCGGCTTTGGGCAAATCTTCGTCCAGCTGGCGACGAGTTTCGACCGTGTGCCAGTCCCGTGGAGCGACAGGCCGCTCAACCTCACGGGCGGGCCGAACGGCGTCGTCAACATTGACCCGATTCGCGTCTTCGGCTTTGCGTTCGAGACCGTCACGCATAACTATTATCTTCTCCTGTTCGTGCTCGCGCTCACGCTCGTCGGCATTGCTCACTTGAACCAGTCGCGCGTCGGGCGCGCGTGGCGGGCGATGCGCGAGGACCCGCTGGCCGCCGAAGCGATGGGGATGCCGACCCAACGGCTCAAACTGCTGGCCTTCGCGTTAGGCGCGGCCATCGCCGGATTGTCCGGCGCCTTGTTCGCCGCCTGGCAGGGCAACGTCTTCCCCAGCAACTTCGACGTGACGCTCCTGATCCTGCTCTACGCGATGGTCATCCTCGGCGGCCTCGGCAGTCTGCCCGGCGTCCTCGTCGGCGCGTTCGTCCTCGCCGTTGGACCCGAAATGCTGCGCGAAGTCGAACTCTCGCGCTACCTTTTTTATCTCGGCGGATTGTTCGTACTCGCCACCCTGCTGCGCCCGTGGCGGCATCTCGCCGTCGCGCTGGTCGGCGCCGTGGGCGGCGGCTGGCTGCTCAAACTCGCCGCGAACAACTTTTGGCCCGCGCTGGTGGCCACGCCCCAACCCTCGCCCTCACCCCTCGGGCAGGCAATTCAAGGCTGGTTAATTATTCCGCCTGACGCCGCCCTGATCGGGAATTTGGTTTTTGGCGTGGTCGTCCTCTTGCTGTTGTTCGTGGCCCGCACGCGCAACCCGGCGGCCCGCGTGGCCGCGCTGATCCCCACGCTGTACCTGCTGGCCTTTACCTGGGAGACGCGCCTCGCGCTTGAGCCGAGCATCACCCGCCTGCTGCTCCTCGGCGCACTGCTGGTCGTGCTGATGACCTACCGGCCGCACGGCCTGCTCGGCCAGCGCCGGGTGGAGATCGTGTAATGCTTCTGCTCGAACTCGTCAACGTCCACAAACACTTCGGCGGCCTGGAGGTGGTCAGCAATTTATCGTTGGAAGTCAACGCAGGCGAAGTTGTCAGCCTCATCGGCCCCAACGGCGCGGGCAAGACGACGGTGTTCAATCTCGTCACCGGCCTCTACACCCCCGACCGGGGCGACATCCGTTTCGAGGACGCCAGCCTCGTCGGCCTGCCGCCGCACCAAATCACCCGGCGCGGCGTCGCCCGCACCTTCCAGACCCTGCGGTTGTTCCTGAACATGAGCGTCCTGGAAAACGTGATGGCCGCCGCGTACCCGCACACCCGCGCCAACCTCGCGCAAATCGTCTTCCGCACGCCGGGTTTCCGCAAAGAAGAAGCCCGCATCCGCGCGCTGGCCGAGGGAAAACTGGCCTTCTTCGGCGAACGACTCAAGGGCTACCGCCTGGACCAACCGGCTTACAGCCTCTCGTACGCCAACCGCCGCCGCCTCGAAATCGCCCGCGCCATGGCGACTGAGCCGAAACTGCTCCTGCTCGACGAACCGGCGGCGGGGATGAACCCCAGCGAGACGCACGAAATGGCCGAACTCATCGGCGAACTGCGCTCGAAAGGCGGCTACACCATCCTCGTCATCGAGCACGACATGAAGGTGGTCGAGGGCATCTCCGACCGGGTCATCGCGCTCGACTACGGCGAGAAGATTGCCGAAGGGGCGTATCACGACGTGGCGACGAACGAACGCGTGATCGAAGCGTATCTGGGACGCAAAGGCGCAATGACGAAATGAGCCGGGGACCAAGAAGCGGCCTCAGACCGGACGGGTCTCCCAGACCCGTCCGGTCTAAGCCCCGTCAGAGACCATGGATCAATCACCGCTCCTCCGTCTCAAGCAGATCAACACCTTCTACGGCCCGATTCACATCCTGCAAGAGGTGAGCCTTGAGATTTACCAGGGCGAGATTGTCTGCCTGCTCGGCGGCAACGCCTCGGGCAAGTCCACGACGCTCAAGACGATTCTCGGCATCGTGAAGCCGGCGAGCGGCGTGGTGGAGTTCCGCGGCGAGGCGGTGCAGGACAGGCCGACTTCTTATCGGGTCGAGCGCGGCATGGCGGTGGTGCCGGAGAACCGCCGCATCTTCGGCGCGATGAGCGTGCTGGAGAACCTGCAAATGGGCGCCTACCTGCGGCGCGACACAGCGGGCATCCGCGAAGACCTGGACAGAGTGCTGGCGCTCTTCCCGCGCCTGAAGCAGCGGCTCAACCAGGCGGGCGGCACGCTCAGCGGCGGCGAACAGCAAATGCTGGCGATGGGCCGCGCCCTCATGGCCCGCCCCAAACTCCTGCTGATGGACGAACCCTCGATGGGGCTGGCCCCCCTCCTGGTCGAGCAGAACTTTGAGATCATCCAGCAGATCAACCAGCAGGGCGTGACGGTCTTCGTCGTCGAGCAGAACGCCGCCATGGCGCTCTCCATCGCCCACCGGGGGTACGTGCTGCAGACGGGGCGGGTCGTATTGGCCGACAAAGCTGAAAATTTGTTGAATAACGAACTTATGAGAAAAGCATATCTCGGCAGATAAAGGCCGGGAAGCGGAGAAGCATACTTTGGCAGGGCTTTTCCAAAGTCGTGGGAGCGGTTTGTAACCGCGACCCTTATGGCAAATCAGGCGGCCTATCGCGGACGCGAAGCGGATCCGCTCCCACGCCACATTAGGCATTTTCAGTCAAGGGAAAATGGAAAAGCCCTGCATACTTTGGAGAGGATGAGTGAGGATGATTAAGGGAGCATCTCGTGGACGGAAGATTGTGGTAGCGATCGTAGCAGTTGTTCTCGGGCTAGAGGCTATCACTCTTATTGTTGCTCTCTTAACACGGCTAAGCTTTTTAGTAATAGCTCGCGCCATATGGACAACGCTCTTGTGTGTTTTGGCGTATAGAGGAAATGAAGGTGCGAAAGCATTTTTAGGGCAGCGCACTTCTTTTTTCGGAAAGTGTTTCGGCTTTCATTGAGAGTCAACGTGAGCGATACAGATAACACGAGTCAACCTTCATATAATTGCGTGCCTACTTTCCCGCCGTATCTGAGGTAATCCAGTGTCCCTCCGCGACCACTTCCCCATTTTCGAAAAGAAAATTTACTTCAACAGTTGTTCGCAAGGCGCGTTGTCCGTCGAAGTCCAAAAAGCCTATGCTCAGTACATGCAGGATTGGGACGACAAAGGCTCGCCGTGGGAACTGTGGGTGGAGCGGAGCGAGATTGCGCGGCACGCCTTTGCCGGGCTGGTCAACGCGGATCCGAATGAAGTCGCCGACTGTACCTCAGTTTCGGCCGGGGTGAGCGCCATCGCCAGCGCGTTGGATTTCGGCGGCGAGCGAAACAAGGTCGTCGTCAGCGATTTTGAGTTCCCGACTGTCGCTCAAATCTGGCACGCGCAGGAGCGGCGCGGGGCGCGGGTGGTTCACGTCCCGGCGGCGGGCCACGTCATCCCGCTGGAGCGCTTCGCGGAGGCGATTGACGAGCGGACGAAACTGGTTTCGATCACGCACGTCTGTTTCCGCAACGGCTCGCGGCTCGACGCGCCGGCGATTGTGGAAATGGCGCACCGCAAAGGCGCGCTGGTGCTGCTGGACGCCTACCAGACGCTTGGCACGCTGCCGGTGGACGTGAAGGCGCTGAAAGTGGATTTTCTGGCGGGCGGCGTGCTCAAGTATTTGCTGGCCTCGGCCGGGCTGGCGTTCATTTACATTCGCAGAGACCTCGTGCCCGACCTGCAGCCGACGGCGATGGGCTGGTTCTCGCAGGCCAATATTTTTGCGATGGACATTTACGCCAATACGCCCTCGCCCACCGCCCGCCGCTTCGAGTCCGGCACGCCGCCGGTCCCCAGCCTGTACGCCGGGGTCGCGGGGATGAAGCTGATCCAGTCGGTGGGGCTGGAGAAAATCCAGGCCGAGATCGGCGCGTTGACCGGGGCGATCAAGGAGGGCGCCATGCGGCGCGGCTTCAACCTGGCCTCGCCGGTTGACCCGGAGAAGCACGGCGCGCTGATCACCCTGCGTTCGCACAAAGTTGACCTGCTGGTGAAGCGTTTGGAATCTGACGGAATTATAACTTCCAGCCGCGACGACAACTTGCGCATTTCGCCCCACTTCTATAATAATCAAGGAGACGTGGACAGGTTAATGGATTGTTTGACGAAGCACAAGGAGTTGTTGGTGTAGCGCCAACGGGAGGCAAGCGATGCCCTACGTATTTCAAATCGGTACCAGCGCTTCGCAAGACCGGCTGGAAAAGTTGATCGAAGAGCGCATCAAGCCCGGTGCCAACAAAGATCAGCTGGATACCCGCATCTGGGATTTGTTCGGCGAGACGTGGGCGGTGATGTTCACCGACCTGGCCGGGTTCTCGCGCAACGTGGCGGCCTTTGGCATTATCCACTTTTTACAGGTCATCTACGAATCGCAGCGGATCCTGGTGCCGAGCATTGACCAGCACGACGGCATCCTGCTCAAGATGGAAGGCGACAGCATGCTCGTCATCTTCCGCAACGTCACCAAGGCGCTGGAGTGCGCCATCGCCATGCAGAAGACGCTCAAGGCGTACAACGCCGGCCGGCCCGAGACGGAGCAAATCCTGTTGTGCGTGGGGCTGGGCTATGGGCGGGTGCTGCGCATCGGCGACCAGGACGTATTCGGCTCGGAGGTCAACGCGGCCAGCAAGCTGGGCGAGGACACGGCGCAGGCGTGGGATATTCTGGTCACCGGCTCGGTCAAGAAGGCGGCCGAAGACATCCCGCGTTTTCAGTTCGAGCCGATTGAGGACGTGCCGCCGGGGGCGGACGTGGCGCTCAGGCTGATTTACGAATTGTAGACCTCACCCCCTCTCCTGATGACGCACTTGCTTTTCGTCATCAGGAGAGGGGGGCGGGGGGTGAGGCGCGGCCTGTTTGTTTAACGATGGCCTCGACGTCGAACGGCGCCGGCTCGCGCCGGTTGATTTCAGCGGCTTCGGCCTCGGCCAGGCGGGAGTCTTTGAAGCCCGCGCCAGTGAGGAGGCAGACGATCCATTCGTCGGCGCGGATGGCCCCGCGGGCCAGCAAGCCGCCGAGAGCGGCGACCGGCGCGGCGGACGCCGGTTCGACCCACAGCCCCTCCTCCGTCCCCAGGCGTTTTTGCATGGCGAATATCTCGTCGTCGGTCACGCTCGCGACTGCGCCTTTCGAGTCGTACACGGCCTGTAAGGCATGGTCGCCGGTGAAGGCGACATTAATGCCGGAGATTTGTGAGTTGGCGTGGTCGAGCGGAGTCACGTGGGCCGCGTGGTTCTCGAAGGCGTGGAGCAGCGGCGCAGCGCTCGCCGACTGCACCCCGATCAGGCGGGGCAGCACGTCAATCCGGGCGGCGCGGCTCAAATCGCAGTAGCCCCGCCACTGGGCCGCCAGCAAATCGCCGCCGCCGACCGGACAGACCAGGCAATCGGGCGCGCCGGGGAGCCGCGCGACGATTTCGTAGGCAATGGTCTTGAGGCCTTCCAGGAGGCAGGGATTAACCGGCGCCCAGACGAAGGCCAGGTAGTAGTCGAGGCGCGCGGCGACCTCGCTCAGGAGTTCCCGTAGTTTATCCGGACCGTGAGTAAAGAGGCCCTCCACCGGCAGGACTGTCGCGCCAGTCGCCAGAGCCTGCCGCACTTTTGCGGGCGGGTTGCCGGGTTCGAGGAGGATGAGGCAGGGCAATCCGGCGGCGGCGGAATAAGCCGCGATGGCGGCGGCGGCATTGCCAGAGGAAGCCGTGAGCAGGCCCTTCGCGCCCGAATCGAGGGCCAGCGCGACGGCCAGCGAAGCGGCGCGGTCTTTGAAAGCGCCCGTCGGGTTGCGGCCTTCGTATTTGAAGTAGAGGTAGGGGAGGCCGAGCGCCGGCCCGATGCGGCGCGAGTGGATGAGCGGCGTATCGCCTTCGCCGAGGAAAGGCATGGCCGTTTTAGCCGGCAGCACCGCGCGATAGCGGTCGAGGCCGGGGCCGGGCTGGACGCGGCGGAGCTGGTTGAAGGCTTCGTCCGAATAACGCGGCTGCAGGAGGCCGCCGCACCAGCGGCAGAGGCCTAAAGTTCGCGGGTTGGCTTCGTGAGAGCAAACGGAGCAAACAATTCGCATGCGGGCAACTCCACTATAGTTATAGTATACTCAATGGGCCTCACAGGGCGCTTCACGTCGTGCAGCCTGGCGGCCGGCAAATGATGATCGCGCGCACAACCGTCCCAGACTATTGGCCCTTAATGGAGGCCTACCATCGCGTGCGCGAACCGCTCTATCGCCGCATCCTCGCAGAGGCCTGGAGCGGCCTGAGGCCGGGAGCGCTCGTCCTCGACGCAGGCTGCGGCGATGCCTTCTACAGTCAACTCATGGCCGAGGTGCTTGGCCCGGAGGCGCGCATCGTCGCCGTGGATCACAACTCGGCTCTGTTGAAAACCCATCTGGACCACAGCCACGCGAAGCGGTTCGACCGATGCCTGAGCGACATCGAGCAGGCGGGCTTGTGTTCTGGCGTGTTCGACGCCATCTGGCTCTGCCGGACGATGCATTCGGCGCCCGACCCGCTGAGGCGTCTCGAATCATTGCGACGGTTATTGCAGCCCGGGGGTCGCATCGTCGTGGTCGAAAACGATTACGCTCATTATCCCATTCTGGCATTGCCGGCTGCCTTTGAGCGTCGCTTAGTGGAGGCCCGGCGCCAATACTTGCAAAGCGAATGCCCAAACGGCGTCTCGATGGAGCGCTATCACGCGGCCCGCCATCTGGCGGTCTGGCTGGAACAGGCTGGTTTCCACGAGTTGTGCATTCACACGTATGTTTCCGACGATATAGCCCCGATGCCCGAGGAAGTGGAGACATACTGGCGACTGGTCCTGGCGTGGCAGATGCGCCGCATTGAGCCTTTCCTGTCCGCCGAAGACCGGCAGCTTTATAGACGCGCTTTCGAACCGGAGTCCCCAGATTATCTGCTGCGCCGGCCCGGCTTTTACTGCCTTGAACTGACGACGGTCGGGTGCGGGACGCGGCTGGCTTGAGGAGTGAAAGGAGCCGACGATGACACTGATGAGCGAGTCCGAGATGCGCGCGGCCATTCTCAACCAGATTCGCGCCTGGGAGCAAGGCGACGCCGACGGGTTGGCGGACGACTTTACGCCCGACGGCGAAATTGTGGTCGCGGGGAAGGTCATCAAGGGCCATGAAGCCCTGCGCGCGACCGTGCTGCGCTTTTCGAGCCGCCACAGCGACGTGAAGGTCCTGCTCCGGCGGATCATTTTCGGCGAGAACTGCGCGGCGGTCGAATATCGGTGGGAAGACACGAAGAACGAGACAGGCGCGCGCTACGTCGCCGACGACGCCGTGTGGGTGGATTTCCGCGACGGGTTGATTGCCCGCTGGCGCGAGTATTGGGACAACGAGACGCCGAAGCAGGCGGCTACGCCGGAACCAACGCCAGCACCCGCAGCGGACTCCCGGAGCCGTCCACAATCTTGAGCGGCGCGGCGATGACGACTGCGCCGACAGGCGGGAGTTGATCCAAATTGCGGAGCGAGGCGAGGCCGAATTTGCCTGCGCCGTGCATGGTGGTGTGGTTGGGGAAGGGCGGGTCAAACTTGCCCGCCTGCCCCGCATCCGTGCCGACTGTCTCGACGCCCACGCCCAGCACGTCGCGTTCGTAGGCGAGGAAGTGCGAACAATCCTTGTGGAAGCCGGGCGAGTGCGGGCCATCGTCCTTGACGTTGAGGAACTTCGCCGCGTCGAGGCGCTTCGACCAGTCGGTGCGTAAGAGCACCCACGCGCCGGACGGGATTTTGCCGTGCTCGCCTTCCCAGGCCAGCACGTGCTCGCGGGTGAGCAGGAAATCCTCGGAGACGGCGACTTCCTTAGTCACGTCGATCACGCAGGCCGGGCCGACCAGTTTGCGCGCGGGGATCGTATCGAGCGCGTTGTTCGCCAGGTCTTTGCCGGTGATCCAGTGGATGGGCGCGTCGAAGTGCGTGCCAGTGTGCTCGCCCAGGTGGATCGTGTTCCAGTACCAGGCCGGCCCTTTCTCGTCGTAGCGAGAGATAGTTTCCGTGCTGAAGGGCGGCGACGAGGCGAAGATGGGCGGCAGGCCGATGACGGGCGTGTCCGGCCCGAGCGGCTGAGTGAGGTCAACCACTTTCACGCGGCCATTGTTGAGCTCTTCGACGAGCAGGGAGAGGACGGTGACGGGGGCGGGGGGCATGGCAGGTGGTCTCCTTGGTTAGAAAGAATTGAGAGGGTGAAATCAAGCGTAAAACGTAAAGCATCCACCTTCCTTAGTGTGCGCTCAAAAGTTGTCAAGAGATTAGCGTGGGAGCGGCTTGCAGCCACGACGGACAAGGTTGGCGTGCACACCTTCCTTACGTTTTACGAATTACGTTTTACTTTTTGTCTCTCCAGGATATACCGTTGAAACCTAAACGCATTCTCCGGCAGGTGCATGTCCATGCCGTAATGATCGGGGCCGACGGCTTCGACTTTGGCGACGATGGTCGACATGACCTTATTCTCGAAGGCTTCGGCGGCGGCGGTCAGGAAATCGTAGATGCTGGCGGTGAGCGTGACGCTGGGACAGCCCGCGCCGCGCGCAATCGCCGCCAGGTCAGTGAGGCCGGACGTGGTATGTGAGGCAAAGCCGCCGGTCGAGAGCAAACTGCCGTTGTCGAAGATGATGTGCGTCAGGTTCGGCGGGTGGTAGCGGGCGAGGGTGGCCAGGCCGCCCAGGTTCATCAGCACCGAGCCGTCGCCGTCGAGCACCACCACTTTCTCGTCCGGCAAGTTCATCGCCAGCCCGAGGCCGATGGACGAGGCCAGGCCCATGGCGTGTTCCAGGTAAAAGAAATTTTCGCGGTGGCCGAGGTCGTACAGTTCTTGCGCGCACGCGCCCATGATGGTGACGACCAGGCGGTCTTCCAGTTCCGGGTAAAGGGCTTTGATGCAATCGGCGCGTTTCATGGCGGTTCTCCCAGATCTTTGGGGATTCCAAGACCCCAAAGGTCTCTCTGACTGGTGCACGTCGGCGGAAATCCTTCACCGGTTTAGGGCGCAGACCTTTGGGGTCTTGCGAAGCACCCCGTAGCAAAGCGGAGTGGGCGAGACCCCAAAAGTCTAGGAAACCGGCGACGAATTTCTGCCCGGACTGTACTAAGTTGGTCTCTGAAAGTTCTCTCTACTTTTCGCTCCTGCCGGATTTGCGCGAAGCGTCCGGCAGCCCCCGGCGGCGGATTACAAATCCGCCGCGAGCAGGAAAATACGGTAAGAACTTTTGGGCAGCTACTTAGTCTTCCATTAGTTCCCTCGTCAACAGCAGCGCCACCGGCGAGAGCGAGCTATTGGCAAACGTCAGCGCTTCTTTGATTTGCTGGCCGACTTTGCGCGGGTCGCGGGCGTATTCAAACGGGAGGCCGAGGCCGCGGAGCACCGGCTCGGTATGGATGCCGCCCTGCGTATGCCAGGGATAAGGCTCGCCCCAGTGGCCGCGTAAGGCGATGAGCATGGTCAGCGGAATGCGGTAGAGCATGGCCAGCGAGACGAGGCCGTTGAGGCTGGCGAGGAAGCCGTGGTTCTGCATCAACAGCGCGTTGGGCTTGCCCGCGAAGTAGGCCCCGGCGGCGATGCCAATGGCTTCCTCCTCTTTGGCCACTTCCACCAGGGTCATGTCGGGGTCGTCCTCCGCGAGTTGCAGCAGATACACGAGCCACGTCTCCGGCAGCGCCGAAAGATAGCGGATGCCGGCGTCTTTGATGCCTTTGTACACGGCCAGTGAGTTGTCACGGGAGACGGTCATAGGCGGGCCTTGAGTGTGAGAGCAAAAGCGGACGCAAAGCGTCTATAATTTAGATTATTTACGGCGGAGAGTCAAATGCGCGGCTGAGGGGCGGCTGAGGGTATTGGCGTGCTCATAGATTCAAGTTCTCTGTGCTATACTCAATGCGCTTAAGGACAGAGGAAGGTTACCATGGACATTATCCTCGAAAACATCACCCTGCCAGAAAAGGGGCGGGTGGAAATTGCCCTTCCGCGCGCGTTTGAAATCAAAGTGACGGCAGAAGGAGCGCGGCGGATGGTGAACCGCTGGTTGCTGAACGAGGTCACCATCCAAATGAGCGCGCACAAGCCGACCCTGGTTGTGATGAGAACCCGTGCGATGTGGCGCGTGCCAGTAGAATTGAGTTTTCCCCATACTGGCCCGGTAGGGGTCGTAGGCACCGTGGATGTAGACGTCGAGACCGGTGAGACGCAAGACTTGACAGAACGCAAAACGGCGCTGATAGCGGGCGCAATGCAACTGAAGCCGCTCGTGCCTCCCTACGAACCGAAGCGCGAGACGCCCGCTGAATACTTGGCGAAAGACGTGCCGCCCGCGCGAAAATTAGTTATTGCCGAAGACGGGAAAGTGCGGCTGGCCCCTGCCAAGCTGCCGGATTGAGGTCATGGTTTATGACTTCAACCTATTTGCCTGTTCCCCATATTGAGCAACGTCAAGATGGCGAATGCCTAGCGGCCTGCGCGGCGATGGCGCTGGCCTACCTTGGCATTGCGGCTGACTACGATCAGCTCTTGAAATTGCTGGAAGTGCAGTGGTTTGGCGCGTTCTCCTCGCGAGTACGCAACCTGGAGCAGTTGGGCATCACCGTGGTCTACAAGCAGGGAACTTTAGATGAACTTCGTGAACATTTACAGAATAACCGTCCCTGCATAGCCTTTGTTGATACCAGCGAACTGCCCTATTGGGATCGGGTGACCGGCCATGCCCTTCTCGTCGTCGGGCTGGACGACCAGAGCGTTTATCTCAACGACCCGGCTTTTCCCAACGCCCCCGTTCAGGTCTCGCACGGCGATTTCGGCCTCGCCTGGTTGGAACGGGATGAATTTTACGCGGCGTTCCAGCTGCGTTCTTGATGCCCCTCCCCTCTTTTAGATTGCGCACATGAATATAACGTATTCTCCATCAGTGCCGTTGGGGAAGTCCCGCGAGGTTAAGCCTGGGGTAAAGGCAGGGTGAAGTAGAAAATGCTCCCTACGTCCTCGATGGATTCGACCCCCATCTCGCCGCCCAGGGCCTCGACGATCTTCCTGGCAATCGGCAGACCCAGTCCGGTCCCGGTCGCCGCGTCTTCCATCTTGGCCACGCGGAAGAATTTCTCGAACATATGCTGCATGGCGTCTTTCGGGATGCCGCGCCCGGTGTCGGTGACGCTGACTCGGCACTTGCCGCCCTGCACCTGCGCGCGGACGGTGATCGTGCCGTTCTCGCGGTTGTACTTGACGGCGTTCGTCAGCAGGTTGAGGAGCACCTGCTTGATTTTGCCCCGGTCGCTCTCCAGGCGGGGAATTTCATCGTCCATGTGGGTTTGCAGGATGATCCCGCGCCCGCCGGCCTGCGGGCGGACGACCTCGACGCATTCGTTCACCAACTCCGGCAGGTCAAAAACCTCGCGCACGAAACGCATCCGGCCCGATTCCAGCCGGGCGAGGTCGAGGAAATCCGTCGTCATCTGCGCCAGGCGCGCCGTCTCGCGCTGCATCATCTTGACGATCTCGGCGCGCTTGGCCTCCGGCAGTTCCGCGCGGAGGAGCAGGGAGGTGGTCGCCATCAGCGAGTTCAGCGGCGTGCGCAGCTCGTGCACCATCTCGGCGATCTGATCGGACTGCTGGAACAGGCGCGCATTGACGATGGCGACGGCCGCCTGCGCCGCCAGCGTCTTGAGCGTCTCCGCATCGTCGGGAGTGAACTGGCCGGCGCGCTTGTTCAAGGCTTCGAGTGCGCCGATGGTCTTGTCGCGCGTGACGAGCGGCACGCCGAGGATGGAGCGGGTGACGAAGGACGTCTGCCGGTCCACCACCTGGCTCCAGCGCGAATCCCGGCTGACGTCCGGCACAACCAGCGGCTCGGTGTGCGTCACGATCCACCCGGCGATGCTGCCCTCGACCGGGATGACGATGCCTTCCAGCGCGGCGGAGTCTTCGTTCGTGGTCGCCTCGAAGCGCAGTTCGCCGGAGCGCGGGTCGAAGAGCATGATCGAGGCGGCCTCCGTGTCGGTCAGTTCCATCGCCGCCTGGATGATCTGGCGCAGCAGTTTGTTCAGGTCGAGCGTGGAGGCCAGGATGCGGCTGATTTCCATCAGCCGCTCCATCCGGCGCAGGAGCACCGGATAGTTGCGCCGCATCGTTTCGACGCCGGGTGGTTTCGCCGGGGCGCTAGACATGGGGCGGCTCCCGAACCGCCGCCGCGATTTGGGGCAGGATCTCGGCGACGTCGGCGTGGATGAGCACATCCGCGCGGTCGTCGAGATAAGTCGGTTCGAGGTTGACGATGATCAGCCGCGCGCCGTGCATCACGGCTTCGAGCGGCAATTCGGCGGCGGGCATCACTTCCAGCGAGGAACCGGCCACCAGCAGCACGTCGCAGCCACGGGCGGCGGCAAAGGCTTCGTGGAGCAAAGCCACCGGCAATTGCTCGCCCATCAGGATCACGTTGGGTTTAAGCACACCGCCGCAGGCCTCGCAATGGGGCACCAACCCGTCCGCCAGGAACTGCTCGAGGATGGGGCGGCCTGGCGTCGAGCGATGACATTGGCCGCAGACCGCCTCGCGGACGTTGCCGTGAATTTCGATGACCCGCTGGCTGCCGGCTCGCCGGTGCAGTTCGTCAATATTCTGAGTAATGACCAGCCGCAGACGGCCGGCCGCCTCCAATTCGGCGAGGGCGTGGTGCGCCGAATTAGGTTGGGCGGCGTGCATCTTGGCCACCAGGGGGCGCACCCACGCGTAAAAGCGTTCCGGGTGATAGCGGAACGAGGCGAGCGAGGCGACCTCCAGCGGGTCGGCGTCCTCCCATAGGCCCGACCCGGCGCTGCGGAAATCAGGGATGCCCGAGGGGGTCGAGATGCCGGCGCCGGTCAGGGCGATGGCGACCCGCGCGCGTTGGAGCAATTCGGCGGCCTGCTGGACGAGCGCGGTCATTTGCTCAATCTTTCCAACAGCTGATTTGTCATCTTGCGCAGTTGATCGGCCGTCAGGCTGTCGGCGCGCAGCAACACCATGGGCGTCCCGGCTTCGACCGACTGGTAGGCCAGTTCGGGCGCTGGGGTCACAATGGTCGAAATCTTGGCCCCCAGCATCTGTTCCGCCTGTTGCCAGGAAATTTGCAGGGTCGAGGGGGAACGGTTGACCAGGACGACCTCGATGCGCGCGGCCGGCAGGCCCAGGCCCATCAGGTTGGCGACGAGCGCTTTAGATTGCAGCAGGGAGAGGCGCGTCGGTTCAGAGACGACGACGAGCAGGTCGCTGAGCGCCGCGATCCGCCGGCTGGCCTCGGCCAGGCCGGTGCCCAGGTCGAGGACGAGCACCTGGCTCATCTGCGCCAGCGTTTTGACCACCGTCTCGATCTGCGCGGCGTTGTTGGTCAGGTGGACCTCACTCGGCTCAGGCGCGCTGGCCAGCACCCGGATGCCGGAGGGGTGCGCGGTCAGCTGATCGCCGACGGTGCGTTGGTCCAGGTCGCCGATAGGTCTGGCGAGGAGGCTGCTGGCGCTCGGTCTGGCCGTCATCCCCAGCATCAACCCAATGGAACCGGAACCGGAGTGCAGGTCGGCGAGAATGACGTTCTGGCCGGCCTGCGCCGCCGCGGCGGCGAAATTGAGCGCGGCCGTCGAGGTCCCAACACCGCCTTTCGCGCCGATGAAAGTGACGATGCGTCCGAGTGCGATGGGAACCGTCTGGGCCCGGGTGGCTTGCGAGCGCGCGAGCAGCGCCTTGATGTGCGCCACGAGTTCGGAGGGATGGGTGGGTTTGGTCAGGTAATCGTCGGCCCCGGCTTCGAACCCCGCGACTTTGTCGTCGAGCAGCGTCTTGGCCGTGAACATAATGATCGGGATGTGAGCCAGCGCGGCGTTCGCCCGCAAGCGGCGGGTGACCTCGTAGCCGTCGAGGTCCGGCATCATCAAATCCAGCAAAATGATGTCCGGGCGCTCGGCGGCGGCTTTGCTGAGCGCTTGCAAACCGCCGCTGGCGGCGGCGATCTGGAAGCCGTGCCGCTGCAGAATCAGCCCGACCAGTTTCAGCGTGTCGAGGTCGTCGTCTACGATGAGGATTTTTTCGGCCATGCCACTTTCCCATCCGGGGCAGGAAACTACACACGGCTGCCGGAGAGGTGCGCCTGCCAGTTTAGCACAAGCCCTTAAGAGCGGCAAACCACCCGCCCGCCATATTCGCGGTTATAATCTCCTTCATGCGCATTGCCATGCTTTCCTTTCACACCTGCCCCCTGGCGACCCTGGGCGGCAAAGATACGGGCGGGATGAACGTCTACGTCCGCGACCTGACGCGTGAGCTCGGGCGGCAGGGCTTCCACGTGGACGTGTTCACCCGCTCCCAGGACGAACACCAGCCGCACGTCAAGGAGGACCTCGGTTATGGCAACCGGGTGATCCACATCCCGGCGGGGCCGGAGGCGCCGCTGCCAAAGGAAATCCTGTATGGGCACGTGCCCGAATTTGTGGGCGGGGTGCGCGAGTTCGCGCGGGCCTGCGATGAGCGGTATGACCTGATGCATTCTCATTACTGGCTCTCGGGGGTGGCCGCACGGAGCCTGCGGGTTGCCTGGGGGGCGCCGTTCGTTCAAATGTTCCATACCCTCGGCCACATGAAAAACCGCGTGGCCCAGCATCCTTACGAGCGCGAGAGCGATCTGCGGCTGCGCGTCGAGACAGAGCTGCTCCAGGACGCCGATCGGATCATCGCGGCGACGCCCGTGGAGGAAGCGCAACTCCAATGGCTTTACCGCGCAGACGTGCGTAAGGTTACGGTTATTCCGCCCGGGGTGGACCTGGGCCTTTTCTACCCCCGCTCGCGGGCCGAGGCTAAGGCGCGCCTGGGCGTGAACCCCGACCTGCAGTTGCTGCTGTTTGTGGGGCGCATCGAGCCGCTCAAGGGGCTGGAAACGCTCTTGCGGGCGGTGGCGCTCCTGCGCGACCGGGGAGTATGCGAGTGCGAAAAGATGTGCCTGGTCATCATCGGCGGCGACCCGGACGAGACGGCGGCCCAGAAGAACCTGGAAATGCAGCGGCTCAAAGACTTGCGGGAGGAGTTGGGGGTGGCCGACCTGGTGACATTCCTGGGGCAGCAGGATCAGGATGCGCTTCCCGATTATTACGCGGCGGCGGAAGCGGTCATTATGCCCTCGCATTACGAATCGTTCGGGATGGTGGCTTTGGAGGCGATGGCGTGCGGCACGCCGGTGATCGCCGCGGAGGTGGGCGGCCTGGCCGTCCTGGTGCGCGACGGCGAGACCGGCTTTCACGTTCCCGACCGTGATCCAGAAACCCTGGCCGACCGGATGTGCCAGGTCCTCACCGATCCGCTGCTCCGGCGCGAGTTGGGCGAGCAGGCCGCCGCTTACGCCCGCGGCTACGCCTGGCCGCTGATCGCGGAGAAGATTATCCAGTTGTACGAGGCGGTATTGCGGGAGAGGCGGAACGGGAATTCGTGGCCCATCAGTTGAAACCGGGAGTTCGAAGTATAGCGATCCAGGTAAATTTTCTCACGCCTCTCTGTCAACGAATGATCAACCGCTTCGCGTAAACAAATACGCGCTCGTGCTGCCATTCGTTTAGTATTCGTTGACAGCAGAATTTGGGAAAAGACTTTTCTGGATACCTATAAAAAGAAACGGAGCCGGATTCGTGTACGTAATCCGGCTCCTCAGCAAAGCCGCTTTCAACAACCGTATAATAAATAGGCAACTTCGTCGGTGGAGAGGTACCTCTCTCCTAGGGCACGGCTGGTCCACTGGGGATTGGGCCATGGCCTGGGTCCGGTTATCGGCTCACCCTTGGAGTAGTGTCTGGCGGTCGTGCTGCCAGTTCTTGCCGCCGGGTGGAAACACCAGCACTTTCGTCCAGGCGAGGTCCGCTTCACCGGGGAGAAGTTGAGTGTGGCTCTGTTTCTTTTCCTCTAATTCTTCTCCGCGCTGATCTGGTCGGGACTGTGCCGCCATACCTCGCGCTGCTCTATTGCTGGAGCCGGATAACCCCTCCGCTGCCTGATTGTTGAAGGTGCTTTGCTTCTATGTCCTAGTATAAGACTCATCTTGCATGAAAGTCAATATACTTTTGCATATCTTTCCCGGATGAATTTCGTTGAAGTTGTCCATCGCGCTTTGAATGCGCCCAAACCGGGCCTATAATCTCCCCTCTCGCAGTTGAGACCAATTCTAACGTTTTGCAATTTGCGTTAGAAACGCGCCATGTACCTGCGTCCAAGCCGCTCTGTGCCATCTCGTTCCCACACGGCCCGCTGGCCGGTAAGAAACACCTCGCCGCGCTCAACCGGGGCATCCTGCTCACGCCTTTTCACAACATGGCGCTCATTTCGCCCGCGACGACCGCGGAGGACATTGATTATCACACGCGCGTGTTTCGGGAGAGCGTCGAGGCGCTGCTGGGGTAGCCTCGTCTTCTTTCGCCGATTTGCATTTTCAGGCAGAAGGACTACACTTGCCTCGTATTTCACCGCGAACTCTTTACCGCAACGAACATCCATAGGAGGTGTCTGGGGCCGGATTTGCTCTAACTGTCTGCAAACGTTTGTGGCTGGTCCTTGTTGGCCGTGTGTCATTTGCTTTTGCCGGAGGAGAAACTATGTCCGCAATTGCCACGACTCCCGAAGTCTTCACCCGCAAGGCTTCCGGCCTCGTCCGGGTGATGTCGCCGTATTCGGCGTTCGTCTACAACATCCTCACCATGGGCCTGATCTTCCCATGGACCTACCTGTGGGCCCCCGGCGCGCTGCCGGGCGGCAATCTGGTCTGGGGCATCCTCCTCGCCACTCTCATCGAAATCCCCATCGCCTTTGCCTACGTGTGGCTCTCCACAGCCCTCCCTCGTTCGGGCGGCGACTACGTCTTTCAGAGCCGCGTGTTCGGCGGGGGTCTTGCCTTCACCGTGGTGATGTCCGGCTTTGTGATCTGGATTTTGCAGTGGGTGGCGCTGTCCGGCTGGCTGGTCTCGTACCTGGGGTTTGCGCCGCTGTTCCTCGGGTTGGGCGCGACGATGAACAATGCCGCGTTCTCCAGCATCGGGGTATGGTTCACGACCGGGCCAGGGATCATCATTACCAGCGTCGTCAATGCGCTGCTCTCGCTCGTCCTGCTGGTCAGCGGCTTTAAGAACTACGTCCGCTTCCAGCACGTGATGTGGTGGGGCACGCTGCTCGCCTTCGCGGTCGTGTTCTTCGTCTTGTTCACCACGCCCCCGACGGCGTTTGTCGAGCGGCTGAATGCGTTTGCCGTGGCCTCCGGCGGCGCGGAGAATTTCTACCAGACGGCGGTGAGCGCGGTGCAGGCCGCCGAGATTGATCTCAACCCGCCCTTCAACCTGTGGTTTACGCTGCTGGTCGCGCCTATCGCCTGGACGTCGCTCCAGTGGGCAACCTACTCGGCCCAGCAGAACGGCGAGATTAAGGACGCCAAGAATTTCCGGGCGCAGACCTTCATCATGGTCGGCTCGCTCATCTTCACCGGTCTGCTGCTGGCGTTGTTGGCGGTGGGCATTGAGCGCGTCGCCGGTTCCGACTTCCTGTACGTCGCGGGCGCGGGTTACTGGTCGCTGATCGGAGAAGCGAACATCGCCGGCTTCAACCTGTGGCCGCCCATCCTGGCCGTGGCGCTCACCGCCAGCCCCCTTGTCGTGCTCATCATCGGCCTGGGCTACATCCTCAACGGCTTCCAGATTGTGTGCAACTGCTACATCGGCATGACGCGCGTGATGGTCGCCATGTCGCTCGACCGGCTGCTCCCCGAATGGTTCAGCCGCGTGGACGAGAAACTGCACACCCCGGTGAATGCGCACCTGGCCTACTTCCTCGCCAGCATCCCGGTTATCCTCGCCTACAACCTCGTCCCTGGCTGGATTGGCCTGACCCTCGGCGTGACCTTCGGATGCGGCTACGTGTTTGTGGTCACCAGCCTGGCCGGCGCGCTCCTGCCTTATCGGGCTAAAGACCTGTACGAGGCCTCGCCCGGAGCGCAATATAAATTCGCCGGTTATCCGCTCATCACCGTGTTGGGCGGCCTCGGCGCGGTGCTGGGCACGCTGATGGTCCTCGCCTTCCTGTTTGCCCCGCAGCTAGGCGTGCTGGGCAACTGGAATTTCGAGAACTTCCCCGCCAACCTCTGGGCGCAGATCATCGCCTTCGCGATCATCCTGGTCTCGTGGCTGCTCTACGTGTACATGAAGAGCAGCCAGAAATCCCGAGGCATCAACGTCGAGTACGCCTTCAAGGAGATTCCGCCGGAATAGAGCGGTAATTGGGGATTGGTGATTGGTAAATCGGAGGTCGGATACGTCTTTCCGACCTCCGATTATTTATGGCATAATCCCCACTCTAATTACCACTTACTACTTACCACTTACCTGACTATGCCCCTCCTCCCAGACTCCTCCATCGTCATCATCGGCGGCGGGATCGCCGGTTGCAGCATCGCCTATGACCTCGCCAGACTGGGCCGTAAGGACGTCTTGCTGCTCGACAAGGGCCAGTTGACGAGCGGCTCCACCTGGCACGCCGCCGGGCTGCTCACGCACTTCCATACCTCGCCCGCGCTGATGCGGATGCGCAAGATCAGCATTTCGCTCTACCGCGACTTGCAGAACGAGGCCGGCCACTCGATTGGCTGGCACGAGGTGGGCAGCCTGCGCGTCGCCTCCAGCGGGGATCAGTTCAGGTTCTTGCAGCGGCAGGTGAGCATGGCGAAAGCCATTGGCTTGAACGTGGAGACCATCGGGCCGGAAGAGGCCCTGCGCCTGTTTCCGTATCTGAGCCGGGATGAGCTTTACGGCGCGCTTTACCTGCCGAACGACGGCCACGTGGACCCGAACGGCGTGACGATGGAGATCGCCCGGCGCGCGCGGGAAATGGGCGTCACCATCGCCACCGAAACGCGCGTCACCGGCGTCGAGTTGGGGCCGCGCCGCGAGGTCGTCGCCGTCCACACCGGGCAGGGCGCGATCCAGACCGAGTGCGTGATCAACGCCGCCGGCATGTGGGGCCGGCAGGTTGGGCAGATGGTCGGAGTTAACCTGCCTATGACTCCGCTCGTCCACCAGCATCTGGCCACCAGGCCCATTCCCAATTACGAACTACCTCACAATACGCCCTGTCTCCGCGACCCCGAGCATCTCTTCTACATGCGCGAAGAGCAGGGCGGTTTCCTCATCGGCGGGTTTGAAACAGAGCCGGTAGCGTGGTCGGCGGGCGGCGTGCCGTGGAATTTTACGAGCCAGCTGCTGCCCCCGGACTGGGATTTGTTCGGGCCGATCATGGAAGGCGCGATTAAGCGCCTCCCGATCCTGGAAAAGGCCGAACTTGCGCACCTGGTGAACGGGCCGGAAGCCATCACACCCGACAGCCGCCCGCTGCTCGGCCCCGTGCCGGGGGTGCGCGGGTTCTGGGCGGCCTGCGGCCTCTCGCATACGGGCTTTGGCGCGGGCGGTGCGATTGGCGAGATCATCGCCGAGTGGATTGTGAACGGCGAGCCGCCCTACGACGTGACCGAACTCAACGTGCGCCGTTTCGGGCCGATCATGGAGGATCGCGGCTATGCCGCCGAGCGCGCGCGCGAGTCTTATCGCTACTACTACATGCTGCGCTACCCGCACGACGAAAACGAGTGGGCGCGGCCCCGGCGGATCAGTCCGCTCCACTGGCGGTTAGAGGCGCTGGGCGCGGTCTTCGGCGAGAAGAACGGCTGGGAGCGCGTGAACTATTTTGAGCCGGGCAAGCCGGGCCGCCGCATGGGCGCGGAGCAGAAGCAGTGGGGCTGGGCGCGCCCGGCGTTCTTCGAGCGCGTAGGCAAGGAGCACCGCGCTGCCCGCGAGCGCGTGGCGCTGTGGGACATGTCCTCCTTCGGCAAGATCGACGTGCGCGGCCCCGGCGCGCTGGCCCTGCTGCAGCGCCTGGCCGACAACAACGTGGATAGGCCGATAGGCAGCGTCGTTTACACTCAGTTTCTGAACCCGCGCGGCGGCATCGAGAGCGACTTGACGGTGATCCGCATGGGCGAGGACCATTTCCGCGTGATCACCGGCAGCAACTTCGTCGCGGGCGACCTGGGCTGGATACGAATGCACCTCCCCGACGATAGTTCAGTGGAAGTGCGTGAGGTTACCGAGGCGTGGGCGACCATCGGGATGTGGGGGCCGCGCGCCCGCGATGTGCTGCAGAAGACGACGCCCGACGACGTTTCGAATGCGGCCTTCCCGTACATGACCGCCCAATGGCTCAAGATCGGCGGCGCAGACGCCTGGGCGCAGCGCGTGACCTACGTGGGCGAGTTGGGTTGGGAGTTCTACGTGCGCCCCGGCGACGCGGGCGCGGTGTGGGACGCGTTCATGGCGGCGGGCAAGGAGTTCGGCATCACCCCGGCCGGGTACAAAGCGCTCGACTCGCTCCGGCTGGAGAAGGCCTACCGCTACTGGAACGCCGACATTACACCGGTCGAGAATCCTTACGAGGCCGGTCTGGGCTTCTGCGTAAAACTCAACAAAGGCGATGGAACCGGCTCACCCTGCAATTTCATTGGCCGCGAGGCGCTGCTGAAGATCAAAGAGCAGGGTCTCCAGCGCCGGCTGGCGACCGTGACCCTGAGCGGCGACATCGTCGTTTATGGCGGCGAGGCGGTCTTCGCCGACGGCGAAATTATAGGCCGTCTGCGCTCCGGCGGCTACGGCTACACCGTCGGCAAAAACATCGCCTTCATCTACCTGCCGCTGGAACTGGCGCGGGAGGGGACGCTGCTGGAGGCCGAGGTCTTCGGCCAGCGCGTCCCGGCGACGGTGACGGCCGACGTGCTGTACGACCCGAAGGGAGAACGGCTCCGAGGCTGATGACCGATAGCCGCTGCGCGTGGCCGATGGCCGCTGCGCGTAGCCGATGGGGATACGCAATACGCAATACGCAATACGTGATTGCCTAGCACAGCCCGGCGACCATTGCCGCGTCCAGCCTGCGGACGAGGCCGGTGACGAGTTTGAGCGCGTGGTCGTAGTCGTCGCGGTGGAGGATGGCGCCGTGCGAATGAATGTGCCGCGCGGCCACGCCGATGACGACGGTGGGCACGCCGCCCTTGTGCAGGTGGATGGCCGCGCCATCGGTCGCGCCGCCCTCGATGAGCGAGGTCTGCAGGGGGACGTCGAGTTCTTTGGCGGTATCCATGACCAGATCGCGCAGGCGCAGGTTAGGGATCATGCGCGCGTCGTCGCGCCGCGCACGCCGACTTCTTCCATCACCGTCGTCACGCCGTAGACGGTGTTGGGATGGCTTTCGGCCTGGAGCGCCTGCAAGGTCTGGATGACGAGCGCGCAGCCCACCCGGTTATCAAAGGCTTTGGAGAGATAAGTCTTGGGATTGGCCAGCACGCGGAAGTCGGCCAGCGGCACGACCGGGTCGCCCACGCGCACCCCGGCGGCCTCGACTTCTTCGCCAGAGGTCGCGCCGATGTCAATGTACATCGCCTTTTTCTCGACGACTTTGTTGCGCTCGTCGGGCGGGAGCAGGTGCGGGGGTTTCGCGCCGATCACGCCGATCACGTCGCCTTTGCCGGTCTTGACCACGACGCGCTGGCCCAGGAGAACCTGATCGAACCAGCCGCCCAGCGGCAGGAACTTGAGGAAGCCCTCTTTGGTGATGTGCTTGATCATAAAGCCGATCTCGTCCAGGTGGCCGGCCAGCATCACGCGCGGCGTCTCGCTCGTCCCGGGCTGTTTGCAGATCAGGCTGCCGATCTTATCCTGCTCCAGCGCGCCGAGGGGTTCCAGGTGACGGCGCGCCACAGAGCGGATTTTGGCTTCGTGTCCCGGCACGCCGTGGGCTTCGGTCAGTTCTTTGAGCAGGGCTTCGGTTGCGTCCATGAGGTGGGTCTCCAGTAATTGAGAAGGAATTGCGGTGAATGATACCCAAAGGCCGGGCCGGATGCAAGCCGTAAGGAGTGAAAAGCATGGACACCCCCTTCAAAATTGCCGCCGTGCAGGCCGCGCCCGTGTTCCTGAACCGCGAGGTGACGGTGGAGAAGGCCTGCGATCTCATCGCCGCCGCCGGGCGCGAGGGCGCGCGGCTGATTGCGTTTCCTGAAGCATTTATTCCCACGTACCCCGATTGGGTGTGGGCCGTTCCCCCAGGCGAGGAGGGCCTGCTCAACGACTTGTATGCCGAGTTACTCGGCAACGCAGTCACGATCCCGAGCGAGGCCACCACCCGGTTGTGCCAGGCCGCCAAAAGCGCGAATGCCTACGTGGTCATAGGAGTCAGCGAGCGCAACGCCGAGGCGAGCGGCGGAAGCATGTATAACACACTGCTCTACATTGACGCGCAGGGCAACATCCTGGGGAAGCACCGCAAACTCGTGCCGACCGGCGGCGAGCGGCTGGTGTGGGCGCAGGGCGATGGCAGCACGCTTGAGGCTTACGATACGCCGTTGGGAAAAATCGGCGGGCTGATATGCTGGGAGAACTATATGCCGCTTGCCCGCTACAGCATGTACGCGTGGGGCGTGCAGGTTTACGTCGCTGCCACGTGGGACCGAGGCGAACCGTGGCTTTCCACGCTGCGGCACATCGCGAAAGAAGGCCGCGTGTTTGTTCTCGGCAGTTGTATCGTGTTGCGCAAGGACGACATCCCTGACCATTACGAGTTCAAGCAGAAGTTCTACGCCCACGTCGGCGAATGGATCAATGTCGGCGACAGCGCGATCGTCAATCCCCAGGGTGAGTTCGTCGCCGGGCCGGTGCGCATGAAGGAAGAAACCCTGTACGCCGAGGTTGACCCCCGGCAGATGCGCGGCCCGAAGTGGATGCTGGACGTGGCCGGACACTACGCCCGCCCGGACGTGTTCGAACTGGTCGTTCACCGGGAACCGCGCCCGATGATCGTAACCAGGGCGGAGGGAGCGCCATGACCGTCAACCCGATTCTCTTGATCCCCGACGTACAAATGTTTCTGCGCCTGGTGAACGCCATGGCGCTCGGCTCGGCGATTGGCTACGAACGCGCCCGCCGGGAGAAGCCGGCCGGAGTGCGGACGCACGGCATGGTGTGCCTGGGCGCGGCGCTGTTCACGGTCGTGTCGCTGTATGGCTTCGGCAACCCGAACGATACCGCTCGCGTTGCCGCGCAGATTGTCACCGGCATTGGTTTTCTGAGGGCCGGCGCGATTTTGCGCGAGCACGGCAGCGTCCAGGGACTGACGACGGCGGCCAGCCTGTGGGTGACGGCGGCGATTGGCCTGGCCGTGGGCACAGGGATGGTGCTGCTCTCGCTGGCCACGGCCGTCCTCGTCTTTTTGCTGCTGCGCTTCGGCCCCAAGCTTGGGCCTGAACCAGCGCACCGAGAATCCGATTAACATTGTGGGGAAACGTCCATGACCATCACCATCGAGCAAGTCGTCGAGTGCCTCCCTGACTGGCGCGGTAAGCCGGTGGACGCTAGGCCGCTCTCCGGCGGGCTGACGAACACGAACTACAAAGTTGAGGTAGACGGGACGGCTTACGTCGTCCGCATCCCCGGCGCATCCACCGAACTGCTGGCGGTGGACCGGGCGAACGAATACCACAACACCAAAGCCGCCGCCGAGGCTGGGGTGGGGGCGCAGGTCGTCCACTACCTGCCCGAGTTCAACGTGATGGTCCTGGAGTTCATCCACGGCGAGACGATGAGCATCGCCAAACTGAAGGAACCGAGGATGCCCACGCGCATGGCGCAATCCATCAAACGACTGCACGCCGGGCCGCGCTTCCTGCACGACTTCGACATGTTCCGGCTGACCGAGTTCTACCTCAAGATTTGCGACGAGCATCGGGTCAAAATTCCAGACGGTTATTTGAGCTACATGCCGCAGGTCGCGCGCATCGAAGCGGCGATGGCGCGCAACCCCCTACCGACCGTCCCGTGCAACAACGACCTGCTGGCCGAGAATTACATTGACGACGGCCAGCAATTGCGGTTGATTGACTTTGAGTACAGCGGGAACAACGACCCGACCTTTGAACTTGGCAACACCTGCCAGGAACAGCAGTTTGACGAGGCGGGCCTCGTCGAGATGTGCGCCGCCTATTTCGGCGCGCCTTACCCTGACAAACTCGCTCGCATGAAGCTCAACATGATCATGTCCGACGTGGGCTGGACGCTGTGGGCGGCCATCCAGGCCAATATCTCGTCGATTGACTTCGACTTCTGGGGCTGGGCGGTCGAGCGCTGGGGGCGGGCGACAGCGAAGATGGATGGGAAGGAGTTTGAGGGATGGCTGGGGACCGTATAGCGTATTGCGTATTCCGTATTTCGTATGCCGTGTCAGATAGCAAAGGAGTTTTTGTGGCGTAGGAGCGGCGCGAAACGAGCACCCGCGATGGCCGTCGGTTTCGACCCGTGTGGGAGCGGTTTGCAACCGCGACTGTCGCGGCTACAAGCCGCTCCCACGCCAATCCCCTGACAACCTTTGAGTGCACGAAAGGGGACTTGTCTGGCTAGAGAAACTGTTGTAGAGTACATGTACTTCCACGTTTAGTTGCCTTTGCGCAAGAAAGGGGTAAAACCATGTCTGCGCGCAAGTCCAACCTGCTCAGTCTTGTCGTCGTCCTGGCTCTGCTCGTTCCGGGCGGAGTGCCAGCCACCTCGGCTCAGCCACAATCGGCCTTTTCTCATGCCTTGCCGCCTGTTCGTGATGACCAACTGCAAGGAGTGATGCCTGCTGCCCCCATCTATAGCCTGGAACTGGTGGGCCAGATTGGCGGGGCTACCAATGCTGTGGCCGTGCAGGGCGACTACGCCTACGTCGGCGTTGGCCCACGCCTGGTCACCCTGAACATCTCCAATCCGGCCAATCCTGTCGTCGTCGGCCAGACAGGCGTGCTACCTGACGTTGTGCAGGGCGTGGTAGTGACGGGGACCTACGCCTACGTCGCTGCTGGGGACTCCGGCCTGCGGATTATTAACGTGTCTGACCCGGCGGCTCCGGCTAATGCTGGCTCCTACGACACGCCGGGGTTTGCCGAGGGCGTGGCAGTGGCGGGGAACCATGCCTACGTCACTAGTGGCGGCCTGCGGATCATTGATGTGTCCAACCCGGCGGCCCCGAGCGAGGTTGGCTACACGCCAGTGGGGGGGCAGGACGTGGCGGTGGCAGGAAATTACGCTTACCTCGCTGATGAGAGCGGCATGCGGATCATCAACGTATCCACCCCAGCGGTTCCGACCCAAGTCGGTTTCTACGACACGCCAGGGGTCGCCCGGGCCGTAGTAGTGGCGGGGAACTATGCCTATGTCGTTGATGACTACGGCGGCCTCCGGGTCATTGATGTATCCGATCCGGTAGCCCCGAGCCAGGCCGGCTTTTATGACAAGCCAGGGCCTGCGGGGGATGCCGAGGCCGAGGGTGTGGCAGTGGCAGGAAATTACGCCTATGTCGCAGATGGGAATTCTAGCCTGCAGATCATTGACGTGTCCAACCCGGCAACCCTGAGTGAGGCCGGCTTCTATGATACACCGGGGGCAGCCTATGGCGTGGCGGTGGCGGGGAATTATGCCTACGTCGCTGATGGTTTTAGCGGCATGCGAATCATAGACGTATCCACTCCGGCGGTCCCGACCGAGACCGGCTTCTACGACACGCCGGGGTTTGCCGAGCGCATGGCGGTGGCGGGGAACTATGCCTACATTGCCGATGGGAGCCTGCGGATCATCGCCGTGTCCAACCCAGCGGCCCCGACCGAGACCGGCTTCTACGACACGCCGAGGGGCGCCCAGGGCGTGGCAGTGGCTGGGAACTATGCCTACGTCGCCGATGGGGACTCCGGCCTGCGGATCATTAACGTGTCCACCCCGGCGGCCCCAACCGAGGCTGGCTTCTATGACACGCCAGGGTGGGCTTGGGGTGTGGCGGTGGCTGGGAACTATGCCTACGTCGCTGATGAGCCGAGTGGCCTGCGGATCATTAACGTGTCTAACCCGGCGGCCCCAACCGAGGCTGGCTTCTACGCCCTGGGGTCTGCTCATAGCGTGGCGGTGGCGGGAAACTATGCCTACGTCGCCAATGACGGCTTCGGCCTGCGGATCATTGATGTGTCCAACCCGGCGGCGCCAATGGAAGTCAGCTACTACGACACATCAGGGTCTGTCTGGGACGTGGCGGTAGCGGGGAATTACGTCTACGTCGCCGATATGGCAGGAGGGTTGGTTATCCTGCGGTTCGTCGTATACACCAACTTCCTATACTTGCCGTTGATCAGCCGGTGAGTAAGGAGGGGGTTGGCCTCGCAGTTTTTGGCCTGGGCTTTTCGATGTATACTTCCAGCGCGATGATGGTTGCCACGAAAGAAAGAAGGCGATTATGACTCTTCGTGAAAGACTCATCGAACTGGCCTCCCAACTGCCCGAGGAGCGTTTGCCGGCCGCGCTTGAGCAGATGGAGCAATTGGCCGGTGTGCGGCCTGGACTTGTGGAGTTTAACCTCCGCGATCAACCCGTCCGCCCGCCCCGCCTGCCGTTGCGCTTGCCGTTCCGCGCGCCGCAAGTCGTCGTAGAAACCGAAGCCCCCACGACAGCAACAGCGGCTCTCACTACCGCATTTACGCGCAATGCACGCTGGTGGCGCGACCATTATGCCGCCGTGCTCGCGGCGCATCAGGGCGCCTACGTCGCCATTTCGCAGGGGGAGGTCTTTCGCGGCGACTCCTACCTCGACGCGCTCCGCCGGGCGCAGGCTGCCCACCCGGCCGATGCGCCGTTCATTCTCTGCCTCAGGCCGTATGCGGATTGACGGCCTGTGGCTGCCGGACGAGACCGGCGTATATTGTCCCGTCGTACCCGCCGCAGTTTCCGTCGCCGGAAGTGACCACCTTGTTCAATTTCTGGTGGATACCGGCGCAGCCCAGACGGTGTTGGGCGCAGGTTTTGCGCCGCTGTTGCAGGCCCATCGGCAGACGCCCGCCGAATTATCGCTTCTCAGCGCAGGCGGCGTTGTCCCGCACTTTTATGCGGCAGTGGCGTTGAATTTTACCGACACGGCTGGCCGCCGGATCCGCTTCAACATCATTAGCGCGGTGCTGACTGACCCCTCGCAGGCGAATACCCATCTCCTCGGGCGCGACATTCTCGACCATTTCGCCGTATTGTGCGACCGCGAGGCCGATGTCGTCGCGCTTCTACGCCCGCCGCATACCTACACCATTTCCGGTTGACGAGGACGACCGTGAGACGCGTTGATCAGTGTCAATTATCCCTGCGCCGCAACGATTGACGTCTGGCCTTCTGCCCGTTATAATCCCGCCATCGGTTCAGCCGGAGCAAAAATCATGTTGATCAACAGCCAGCCATAATCACCGTCTTCCGGCGATTGCCCTGTGCTGTTGATTCGATTC
>DAOTXG010000012.1:0-6967 GCA_034435515.1 Anaerolineales bacterium | reverse complement strand
TCCGCCGCGCGCGCGATGTCCAGTTTCAAGTAAGGCGTGGGATCCATCAGAGTTTCGGGGGTTAACTGGCCGGGGAGCTCAGGTCCCCCGCGCGCCACGGCAAAATGGGCGTGCAGCCACATCGGCCACTGCGGCCTCCCACTCCACACGCCTTGATAACCAAGCACCTGCCCGGCCTGCACCGGAATGCCTTCCGCCCCCGGCGGGAATTCCGTGGCGACGTAGGAGTCCGTTCCATTCGCAGCGCCCATGCCGGCGTAGTATGACCAGACCTGCTGACCCAGTTGCAAGGGGTCGTCATGCTGAATGGCGACGGCATCCACCCAGTCTGACTGGCGCGTCAACAGGCCGTCCGCCACGGCATAGACCGGGACTGCGCCCTCGTTGCCCCGGTCATAAAAATCCAGGCCGCCCTCCTTCCACTGCACGCCCAGCAGGCCGTCGCTGGGCAACCGCCAGGGCGCGCCCGGACAGGCGCCGGTGGGCGTCTCACTGCCAATCGGGCGGTAGACGACGGTATCGGCGAGGAACTCGGTCGGCACGTAGGCGCGGTCAACCGCCGACAGCATTTCTGCTGTCCAACGCTCCTTATAGACCGGGTAATCTGGAAAATGGTGGATCAGGATGAGGGAGAAACTTTTATCGCGGATCGCCTGGACGAAGGCCGTCTGATCCCACAGTCCGGCCCACGCCAACTGCGTCACCTCAAAGGGTTGGATTACTAACGCTCGCCTCTGTAAGGTGAGCAGGCCCATGTATTCGTCGGCCAGGACCGGCCCCTGCGACTCGGCCACAATCGCCTCCAGCGAGCGGAGTTTATCTACCCGCCCTCGCCGTTCTGCCAAAGAGTCGACAAACTCCTTGAACGTGGTGCGTATTAATTGCCCGGCTTGAAGCGTCAGCGCGAACAGCAAGACCGCTTGCAATACGTGTATGCCTATATGCCGCCGGCCCCAGGCGACCACCGCTCCGGTTGCCAGGCTGAGCGCGGCGCACAGTTCGAGGAAGTAGTTAACATTCGAGCCGATCTTGCCGACCGTCGCCGCCGACAGCGCCGCGCCAAGCAGATACGGGGCAGCCAGCGGCCAGAGTGGATTCCAGCGGCGGATGAGAAACAGGGAAGTACCGCCCACGTAGAGCAGGAGATACGCGGCGTTGTAAAAGCGGGTGAGATTGTACTCCAGCCTCTCCACGCCGAACTCGTTGACATTAGCCGTCACGATGTTGAAGTAGAAACCCCCGCGAGTCAAAACATTCAGGGCAAGGAACAGCGTCAACGTCAACCCGCCGATCAACGCGGCCAGGCCCAGCGCTCGCCGCCACTGATGGGCCAGCAGCCAGACAAAAGCGGCCAGCGGCGCAGCCAGGGCGTATGACTGGCGAGTGTAGATGGCTGCCGTCAGGAGCACCCCGGCGGCGATCAGACTCCAGCGAGCGGCGGGGCGCCAGGCCAGGACCCACAACCCGCCCAGGCTGAGCGCGAGCGCCAGCAGGTCGATCCGCAAAAGCGACGACCAGTGCACGACAAAGGGAAAGGCGAGAAAGACCAACCCGGTCAACACGCCCGCCAGGCGGTCGCGCGTCTGCGCGTGAACGACGAGAGCCAGAAAGAGCGCCGACGCCCAGGCGCAGAGCACCGAGATGAGCCGTCCCCAGAAAAACGAGGAGTCGGATAATTGGAGAAACGGGACGAGCGCGGCGACGTACAGAGGCGGATAGTTGGAAATCGTGTACGGCGGCGTGGCGAGATTGGCGCGGTAGATGTTCTGGCCAGCCGCCAACCGCAGCGCCTGATCCACCAGCGGCGCCTCGCCGTAGTCCAGTGGGTAGCGATGAGAGAGAGCCAGAACCTGATAAACAAAGCAGATGACCACGGCCATGGAGAGGAAAAGCAGGAGCATGATCTTAGCCCCGTCTTCCACGGCCAGCCCCATCGAGGCGTCCAGCCTCCGCAAAAGCCGCGCCATGCCAATGCCTCAGGAGTGGGCCGGCGCTGCGCGCCGCGCCAAAACGCGGATGTTAAACGAGACGACGACGATAGCGGTTACCAGAAAGACAGCCACCAGGCCATAAGCGCTTTGCAGGCTCAGCCGGTCGGCTATCCAGCCCAACAGGAGAGGCGCGGTCAAGAGCGCCGCGCCAACCCCCAGGGATACCCGCGCGCTCGCCGTGTTCGAGTGTTCCGGCGCCAGCCCGACTGCGACCGAAAGCGTGAGAGGATACAGGTTAGCCACGCCCAAGCCGGCTACAAACAGGCCCAGGACGTTCACCCAGGCCAAACGCGGCAGCCAGAAAAGCGGAAAGCCGATCAGCGTGATCCCCAGCGCGACGAGCAAGAGCGCTGTGCCCGGCCAGGCGCGGGCCAGACGGCTGCCCGCCAGGCGGCCCACCACCATGGCGGCCAGAAAGACGCCGAGCGTCGTCGAGGCATCTATTTTGCTCAGTCCGACCACCGTCTCCAGGAAATCCGCGCCCCAGATGACCAGGCACATTTCGACCGACACCACCAGGCAGACGACGATCCAATACAGCCAGAAGGCCAATGGCAACCTGATGCGTTGGGCGCTGAGAGGGCCAGCGCCAGCAGCGGCATTCGGAACGGGCTGCCGCCGGAACCAGGCGGCCACGAACGCCAGGACGAAGAGGGCGAGGAAAAGCGCGCTGCGCCATCCGACTCCCGCGCGCTGAAAAAGCCCGATGCCCAGCGGCGCCAGCGTCGCGCTGAGGCTGGCCCCCACGTTCGCCTCGGTAAGCGCAATCGTCCGCCGTTCGCCGTGCTGGCCGGAGAGGATGGCCTGAATCATGATGAGCGTCAGCGAGCTGGAAAAACCCATGCCTAAGACAGCGAGCAGCGTCAGGGGAAACTGGCTGCTCAACGCCAACCCCGCCGCGGCGGCGGCCAGACCCATGCCCCCGCTCCAAAATGCCCGGCGGCGGCCCCAGCGGCGCGCGAGGCGGTCGCTCGTCAGGCCGGCCCCAATGATGCCCACTGCCAGAGCAGCCGGGAGAAAACCGCCCAGGGTATAGCTGAGGTCAAGCTCATCACGGAGAAACGGCATCAATGGGCCAAGCGTAGCCAGCGCATACGCCACGTAGGCCAGCATCACGTAGGCCAGCCAGGTGAGCGGGTCGCGGACGAACGTTTTTTCAGTTGCCACAGTCATCTTCTGCGCTTGCGTCTTCTTTGTCGATTGTACAGGATAGCCGTGACCAGGCCCAGACCTGCTCGGCCCAGCGCGTCAAAAATAAAGGGCGCATCCGCTGGTGCTGGAGCGCCCTGCCTAGGCTGCGCCGATGCGCCAAACTGGCCTACAAAGCGTCTAGAGCGCGGCGGAAGCGGCGGGCAAGTTCCTGCAGGACGGTGATGGACATTTCGGTGTCCTCGCGCAGCGCGGCCAGGAAATCCCAGCGCGTGAGGACGAGGCACTGCGTCGGCCCGGTGGCGATAACCGAGGCCGTGCGCAGGCCGTCGTCCAGCAGCGCCAGCTCGCCGAAGAAATCTGTCGGGCCGAAGGTGTTGACGACGGCCTTCACGCCGTCGGATCGCTCGCGGATCGCCTCGGCCCCGCCGGACACGATGATGAAGAAGCCCTCACCCCCCTGCCCCTGCGTCACCATCGCCTGGCCGCCGGGGAAATCGCGCTCGACAAAGCGCCTGGCCAGATGCTCCAACTGGCGGGTCTTCAGCCCCTGAAACAGGGGTACTCTTTGTAAAAAGCCTACAGTTTGTTTAACGTCGCTCATCTTGACTCCTCTCCACCTTACCCGCTGGATGGTTGCGCCTCAGTTCCCAACACAGTCATGCTCTCAACATAGCGGAACCAGTTTAGCTCACCCAGGAGTGCGGTGTGCTTCTGGACGGCCTCGACATCCGGGAACTGCTCGACGCCCCAAAAGGGCCATTGCTCCGAGCACCAACCCGAATTACAGGTGACGATGTTTTTGCCGCCGACTTTTTCAAGAGCCTCGCCAACCCTGGCAAAGAGATTTTTCTGCTCGTCTGGCGAGAGTTGATGCCAGGCCTCCGAGAGTTTGGCCAAATAGACTTTGTAAATTGGTTGCGCCATTTCACACCTCCTGTGTGAACAGTCAAAGCGCGGGGCGAGCGGCCGCACCCCGTCGCTAAAAACGGGACAGGTGAGAGCCGATCAGTTCTTACGCTAAGGATGCTCCTTTCTCCGTTTGTAGTCGTTTGTAGTGAAGCACGCTAGTGCTTCACCGCCAATCTGCGTCGCGCCGCGCTATGCGAAGCACGTAGCGCACTACGAACCACAAGACGCTCAAGACACCAGCTCGCCCACGTAAACCTCAAAGGGCGCGATCTTCAGCTCCCTCAAGTCGTGCCTCTCGCCTTCGGCCTGGCTCGTGGAAAACAGGCAGCGCGCGGCGCGCGGCGTCAGCTCGAAGTTGAGCGTGTGCGCTTTGTCGGACGTGTTCAACACGACCAGGCAAGTCTGCCCTGAGCCTGTCGAAGGGTCCTCGGCGCTCCGGCGCAGGAAGGCGAAATAGTCCTCGGCCTTCTCGTGCAAAGGCGTGTAGTCTCCTGCAATCAACGCGGGCGTCTGCTTGCGGAAGCGCAGCATGCGCTTGTAGAAATTGAGCATGGAATCCGGATCGCTCTGCTGCTCAGCGACGTTGACGCCCTGCGCGTAATTCGGGTTGACCGGCAGCCAGGTGCTCACGCCCGCCGGGCTGAAGCCGGCGTTGGGCGCGTTGGCCCACTGCATCGGCGTGCGGCAGCGGTCGCGAGTGTACTCGGCGGCCGCCGCGAGCGCCTTGTCGGGCAGCGTCCCGTCGGCAACTTCCGAATTATAAAACCAGACGCCCGGCGGGTCACGGAAGAGATTAATATCGGTCAGGTGATAATTGGTCATGCCGATTTCTTCGCCGTTATACAGGAAGGGCGTGCCCCGCAGCGTGAGCATCAAGGCCAGATGGAGGCGGGCGAGCGCCGCATCATGCGCAGCCTGGCCGTCGCCAAAGCGGCTATACATGCGCGGCGAGTCGTGGTTGTTCAGGGTATTGCACGGCCAGGCGCCCGGCGGCAGGGCGGCCAGGCGCACTTGTTGATTGGCGCGAATCCACGCCGGCGTGAGGCGGCTCGTGCGCATGAGGGGAAAATTGAACACCAGGTGGAGTTCATTGTCGCCGTCGCCGTAGTAACTAATGTAGTCGTTCTCGCCGACTAACACACGGGGCGGGTCGCGATAGCCGTCAACGACCGCGCGGAGTTCCTGCATGAGTTCGTGCACGCCCTCCTGCTCGACCTGTTCCCCGTACATCAATTCCCACTGCTTGACGAACTTTTTGTCGGGCCGGTCGGGGAAGGAGGCGTGAAACGTGCGGCGCATTTCATCCTGCGTCATCTCCGCGCGGTGGTCCGGCAGGGCCGGGTTCTCATAAATGGTGCCGATGGCGTCCAGGCGGTAGCCGTCCACGCCCATGTCCAGCCAGAAGCGCACGGCCTCCCACATGGCCTCCTTCAGCGCGGCATTGCGCCAGTTGAGGTCGGGCTGCTCTTTGAGGAAAAAGTGGTAGTAATACTGACCGGTAGCCGAGTCGTATTCCCAGGCCGAACCGCCGAAGGTGGAGTACCAGTTGTTCGGGGGCCCCCCTACCCTGCCCTCCCCCTGCGAGCGGGGGGAGGGTTGGGAGGGGGGTCGCCAGACGTACCAATCGCGTTTGGGGTTGTCCCGGCTGGAGCGGGATTCGATAAACCACGGGTGCAGATGCGAGGTGTGATTCAGCACGAGGTCGAGGATGACCCGTAGGCCCCTCTGGTGGGCGCCGTCGAGAAAGCGCCTAAAATCCTCCAGCGTGCCATACTCAGGGGCCACACCGGTGTAGTCCGAGATATCGTAGCCGACGTCAAAATTGGGCGAGGGGTAATGCGGCGAGAGCCACAGGGCGTCAATCCCCAGGTCCTGAAGATAGTCCAGGCGGTCAATCATACCCGGTACGTCGCCGAGGCCGTCGCCGTTGCCATCGGCAAAACTGCGCGGGTAAATTTGATAAAAGACTGCTTTTTGCCACCATTTTAGATTAGTCATTGGTTGCCTTTACAGAAGTGGTGCGTATTGCGTATTGCGTATTGCGTATTACGTATTTCGTATTCCTATAGCGCTTTCCTAAGTAAGTATCCAAAACTTCTTACTACTTTTTCTCATGCTCGCGGCGGATTTGCAATCCGCCGCCTGGCCGCCGGATTGCAAATCCGGCGGGAGCAAAAAAGTAGGGAAAACTTTTGAGGAGTTACTTAGTCGGTTTTCAGGCGGTTTTGTCAACGGATTGAGCGGATTGAACGGAAACAATCCCGACCGCGAAGCGTCCGTTCCACGCGAAGCGGTTGACGAATAACCGTAAATGCAATCGGAATGTGCTCTAAAGGACGACGTAATAGAAAGCCAGGACAAACAACTCGGCGGCAATCGTCCAGCCAAAGAGCCGCCACGACTCAGGCCGACCCACCCGCTTCCGATGATACTCCCCCGTGCCGATCACAAAGGCCAGAAGGGCCAGCGCCAGGACAAGCACTAACCAAACACTCTGCCCTTCGGCATCTCTCATACTGCCGCCGAAATAACCATAAATCAGAATGTAGCTCAACTGGATGAGGCGGAGATCCTCCAGCCCCAGGCCCACCGTCGTGAGCCACAACACGAAGGCCGCTGCCCCCACCGCCATCCGCCCTGCCCTCGACTGTATATTCATTTTGAACCTACCCATCGTTCGTGGGAGCGGTTTGTAACCGCGACCATCGCGGCTGCAAGCCGCTCCCACGCCAAGCCTCAAATTCGCGCTAATTCGCGTAATTCGCGGCAAAAAGCCTCATGGCCCAATCCCCTCCAGACCATCGCGGCTGCAAGCCGCTCCCACGCCAATCCCTTGACGGAACACGCAATATCGCGAAACATCCCTTGGAGACACAACACGAAATACGCCACACGCAATACGCAACACGCAATAC
>DAOTXG010000011.1:0-12580 GCA_034435515.1 Anaerolineales bacterium | reverse complement strand
TCGGCGCGTTTGAGCGCGGGCGCGTCGTTCACGCCGTCGCCGGTCATCGCCGCCACGGCCCCCGTCTTCCGCAGGGCGTCCACGATCATCACCTTGTGCTGCGGCGAGACGCGGGCGAACACGTCGGTCTCCTGCACGGCCCACCGCGCTTCGGCCTCGCCCAATTTGTCGAGCGCCGCGCCGGGGAGGACTTTCCCGCCGGGGCGCAGCAGCCCGATGGCGTTGGCGATAGCTTGAGCCGTGTCCGGGTAATCGCCGGTAATCATCACCGTGCGGATCCCGGCCTCGCGGGCGTGCTGGATAGCCGGCTTCACTTCCGGACGCGCGGGGTCAATCATCCCGATCAAGCCGATGAACGTCAAATCGCGCTCCACCCTCTCCGCCGTCATCGGCTCGGGTTGACGATCGAAGACCCGGTACGCCACGGCCAGCACGCGCAGGGCCTGGCTGGAGAAGGTCGCGTTGGCCTCGGCCACTTTCTCGCGCAGTTGGGGCGTGAGGGGGACCGACTCGTCGTTCAGCCCTTGCAGCCGCGTGCAGGCGGCCATCACCACGTCGGGCGCGCCCTTGACGCACAGCACGTAGCGCGGCGCGGCCGCCGGCTCGTTGAACGGGCTGAATTCCGGCGCGGTTTCTTTCACCTCGTGCAGCGTGCTCATCGTCTTGCGCGCCGAGTCGAACGGGTTCTCGGCCACGCGCGGGAACGCGCGCTCGGTCATGTCGCGCCAGAGACCGGCCTTCGCGGCGGCGACTACCAGCGCGCCCTCCGTCGGGTCGCCGACCATGCGGTAAGTGGGCCGGTCCTCGTTTCTGCCCGACACTTCCAGCACTGCGTCGTTGGCCAGCAGCCCGGCCCACAGCGCGCTCGTCACCACCGGGTGAGTCGAAAAATCCAGGTTGTCGTCCTGGTGGATGAACTTGCCCTCGGGCCTGTAGCCGTCGCCCGTGATCTCGAACGTCTCGCCATCACACCACAGGCGCACGGCGGTCATTTCGTTCTGCGTCAGCGTGCCCGTCTTGTCGGAGCAGATGACCGAAGCTGAGCCGAGCGTCTCCACCGAAGCCAGACGGCGGATGAGCGCGTGGCGTTTGACCATCTCGCGCATCCCCAGCGCCAGGGTGATCGTGACCACGGCCGGCAGACCTTCGGGCACGGCGGCGATGGCCAGGCTGATGGCGACGATGAAGACCTCGGTGATTTCTTTGCCGAACTCGGCCAGGTATTCCGCCGGCCCGGCGCTGAACACGCGGCCCACTTCCGTCTGGTTGAACACCGCTGTCAGGAACACAATGGCGACGACGATGAGCGCGGCGATGCTCAAGGTGCGGCCCAACTCGTCGAGCCGCTTCTGCAACGGCGTCTCTTCCTCTTCCACTGCCGAGAGCATCTGGGCGATGAGGCCGATTTGCGTGTTGTGGCTGGTGGCGACAACCACACCCATCCCGCGCCCGTAGGCGACCACCGTGCCCATGAAGGCGGTATTCTTGCGATCCCCCAGTGGGATCTCGCTCTCCAGCACCAGCGCGGCCCTTTTCTCCACTGGCACCGACTCGCCGGTGAGGGCCGCTTCTTCCACGCGCAGGTTCACGCTTTCGACCAGCCGCACGTCGGCGGGGATGAAATTCCCGGCTTCCAGAAACACGACATCGCCGGGGACCAGTTCGCGAGCCGGCAGGTTCACGCGCTGGCCGTCGCGTAAGGCGCGGGCGTCGGGCGCGGCCAGTCGCTTGAGCGCCGCCAGCGAGGCCTCGGCGCGCGATTCCTGGATGACGCCGATGACGGTGTTGAGGACGACGATGGCGATAATGGCGACCGCGTCCACCGTCTCGCCCAACAGGAGCGAGATGAGACTCGCGCCGATGAGGAGCAGGACGACGAATTCCTTCAACTGGTCGAGGATCAGCCGCCAGAACGGCGTGGGCGGCTTTTCGCGCAGTTCGTTGTAGCCGTACTGGGCCAGCCGTTTCTGCGCCTCGGCGGTAGTCAGGCCGCGCTCCCGGTGCGTGGCCAACCGTTCGAGGACGGTCTCAACGGGCTGGCTGTGCCAGGCTTCTTCGGGCTGGGTCGAGGCGGCGTCGGCGGCGGCGGTTGGGATTGAAGCCATACTGTATCTCCGTAGACCAGATGATAAAAAAGCGGGTGAACTCGTCAACCCGCCCGGTCGTGCACATCCTGACCGCATTATAGCGATAGGAACGTATCACGCCAATAGACCCGCTTAAAGCTTCCCCCCAGGCTCCCGCCTTTGGGCTGGCATTTTCCTGACAAAGCAAACCGCTCACTCCTTACTCGTTACGTTTTACTATTCACTCGTCACTCCCGCCTTTTCCGGTTACAATGGGCGCGACCTCATACGCCTCTCAAATGGGACGAAATAGATACA
The DNA here is from genome assembly GCA_034435515.1 of Anaerolineales bacterium. Lineage (GTDB taxonomy): Bacteria > Chloroflexota > Anaerolineae > Anaerolineales > UBA6663 > DATDRS01. The sequence continues at coordinate 10,196 of DAOTXG010000011.1, read as the reverse complement.
GATGGACGCGCTGAAACTCCGCATCCTCACCGACGGCAAAAATCTCGGTAACGGCATCCTCAAAGTGGACGGGTTCATCAATCATCAGGTGGACCCGCAGTTGATGGACGAGTGCGGGCGGGAACTGGCCGCCCGCTTTTCGCGCCTGAAGGCGACCAAGGTGCTCACCGCCGAAATCTCGGGCATCGCCCCGGCTCTCACCACGGCGCTGCACCTCGGCGTGCCGGTCGTCTACGCCCGCAAGCAGAAGCCCATCACCATGCCCTACGATGTCTTCCTCACCGTCGCGCCCTCCCACACCAAAGGCCGCACGGTGGAACTGATTGTCTCCCCCGAATATCTGGGCCAGGGCGAGCGGGTGCTGATCGTGGACGACTTTCTCGCCTCTGGGCAGACGATCCTTGGCCTGGCGCGGCTGGCGCGAACCGCCGGCGCGCAGATCGTCGGCGTGGGCGCGGTCATCGAGAAATCCTTTGAAGGCGGGCGCAAGGCGCTCGAAACGCTTGGCGTGCCGGTTGAATCGCTCGTCGTCATCGCCGATATGAGCGAAGGCAAAATTACGTTTGCTGAGTAAGGAGGTTTTCCAATGACGCACCACCAATGGCTCGAAATCCCTGTCTTCGTCCACGGGATCACTCCGACGGATAAGCCGGGGACGCACCACGCGGAATACCACGCGCTCTACATGCTGATCCAGGAGGAACTGCAAAAGATACCAGATAAGCAGGGGTTCGACCATCCGCCCCTCGAAGTCGAATGGGGCTGGGACTCCGGCCAGGCCGAGACGAACGATCGCTATCTGGCCGAGGCCGAACTCATCGTCGCCGAGCAGGCGCTGGCGGCTGAGAAAAGGATACAGGACCTGACGATTAACCCCCTGCGCCTCATTCGCCGGATTGTGCGCGAGGTGTTTATCTATGGCGTCGCCGATATGTTCTACTATGTCTCCAAAGACGGCGAAGCGGCTCTACGGGAACATGTCTTCAAGTACCTGTGCGACGAAATCCAGAAGATCAAAGGCGACGGGCCAGGCAAGATTTCCGTGACGTTTATCACGCACAGCGGCGGGACCATCATTGCCCACGATTTACTGTATCATCTGTTTCGCGAGGCCAAGGAGAGCGAGATCGCGGCTGTCAAGCCAGTACGCGAGATGGCGCAAACCGGCCAGCTGCGTGTGCGTCGCTTCTATACCATGGGGTCGCCGATCACTCCCCTAATCTTCCGTGCGGACTCGCTCATTGCCAAGATCAGAGAGGGCAAACGGCTGAATCCCGAGCACATCGGCCTGCGGCAGCAAGATGGCCTCGCTGACCATCCCCGCTGGGTCAATTTTGTAGACAAGGACGACATGGCCTGCTATCCGGTGGCGTTTCTCTACGTCAACGAGTCGGGCGTGATCGAGGACAAACATATTGATGTTGGCGATGCCATCTCGTTAGCGCATGGTGGCTACTGGTACTCACGCAAACTTGCGCGATATATCGCCGAAACGTTCTGATGGATACCATTGCCATCCTCGATTTCGGCTCCCAATACTCGCAGCTCATCGCCCGCCGGGTGCGCGAGGCCCACGTCTATTGTGAACTGTTTCCTCATGACGCGCCCGCCGAAAAAGTGCTGGCGCTGAATCCTAAAGCCTTCATCCTGTCCGGCGGCCCGAACTCCGTCTACGACCCCGGCGCGCCCCCCCTGCCCGGCTACGTCCTCCAGTCCGGAATGCCCATCCTCGGCATCTGCTACAGGATGCAACTCCTCGCCCACGCCCTCGGCGGCCACGTGCAGGCCTCGAGCAAGCGCGAATACGGTCGCGCCGAACTGCGCCCGCTACCCGACAGCGCTCTCTTCTCCGCGCTCCACCCTCCACGCTCCACCCTCCACGCTCCACCCTCCACACTCCACGTCTGGATGTCACACGGCGACCAGGTAGACCGCCTCCCCCCCGGCTTCCGCGCCGCCGCCGAATCGGACAACTGTCCAATTGCCGCGATGGAAGACCCGGCGCGCAGAATCTTCGCGCTGCAATTCCACCCTGAAGTCAATCACACGGAACAGGGACGCGCGATGATTCAAAATTTCCTGCGCGCCGCCGGGATCCAGGCTGAATGGACTCCCGGCTTCATGATCGAGGAGGCCCTCGCGAAAATCCGCGCCCAGGTGGGTCCGGCGCCGGTCGTCGCGGCGGTGAGCGGAGGCGTGGACTCGTCGGTGGCGGCGGCCCTCGTCCACCGCGCCCTCGGCGACCAACTGACGTGCATTTTCGTGGACACCGGCCTGCTGCGCGCCGGAGAACCGGAACTGGTGGTGGAGACGTTTAAGCAGACGCTGGGCGCGAAACTCATCGCCGTCAACGCCGCCGAAGAATTCCTCGAAGCCCTCTCCGGCGTCGCCGATCCCGAGCAAAAGCGCAAAATCATCGGCGAAAAGTTCATCCGCATCTTTGAACGCGAAGCCAGCCGGTCAGCCAACGCCCAATTACCAATGACCAATTACCGGTTTCTCGTTCAAGGCACCATCTACCCCGACGTCGTCGAGTCCCGCGGCCCGGAACGACAGGCGGCGGCCAAGATCAAAACGCACCACAACGTCGGCGGCCTGCCGCCCGATCTGAACTTCCAGCTCGTCGAGCCGCTCCGCTACCTGTTCAAAGACGAAGTCCGCGCGATGGGGCTGGCGCTCGGCCTCCCGCAGGCGCTCGTCTGGCGGCAACCCTTCCCCGGCCCCGGCCTCGCCGTGCGCTGCCTGGGCGAGGTGACGTGGGAGCGGCTGGAAATCTTGCGGGCCGCCGACAAAATCGTGACCGACGAACTGGGCGCGGCGGGGCTGCTGCGCGGCGGGACCGCCCAGGCTTTTGCCGTTTTGCTACCCGTGCGCTCTGTCGGCGTAATGGGAGATAATAGGACGTACCAGGCCGTATGCGCCATCCGGGCGGTGACGACCGACGACTTTATGACCGCCGACTGGGCGCGTCTGCCCGACGACGTGCTGGCCCGCCTCTCGAGCCGCATCGTCAACGAAGTCAAAGGCATCAACCGCGTGGTCTACGACATCACCAGCAAGCCGCCGGGGACAATTGAGTGGGAGTAAAACGTGTTGCGTAGTGCGTATTGCGTATTTTCTATGAAAAGACGCAAACGGAATACGGACTACGCAATACGCAATACGTAATACGGATCGGCATGAACATCACCTCCATTCTCCGCGACACCTGGCATATCACTACCCGGGCCTGGCCGCTGTGGGTATTGACGGCGGGCCTGGGGATCATGTTTACCCCCGCCTTCGTGTTGGGCGGCGCGATGGGCGGGTTCGCGGCCATGCTCACGCTGGCGCCCGCCTTGCGCGGATCAGAGCCGGAATGGATCGCGCCAATCCGCTCCTTGCCGACCTGGGCCCTCGTCGCCGGCTGGACGATTGCCACGCTGCTGCTCGTGCTGACCTCGGCGCTGACTTATCTGCTTCAGGCAGCCATCGTCCGGGGTGCATCCCTCGCGGCCGAGAGGGGGGCGGTGACACTCGGCGAGGTCCTGCAGTTGGGCTGGCGGCGCGTGATCAACGTTTTGGCGCTCAGCCTGACGCTGGGAGGCTTCATCCTGGTCATCAGCCTCCTGCCGTGGCTCGTGGTGATCCTGATCAGCCAGCGCTTCCAGGAAGCGGGGGCCGTGTTGCTTCAGGTCGTTCAGGGTGTGACCGCGCCGGTCAGTTCGGCGCTGGGGCTGGCGGTCTTTCTGATGCTGATGGCGATTGCTATCGAAGATGTGCGTCCACGCGCCGCGCCCGGCCGGGCCTGGGCCGTCTTCCGCAAGGGATGGTGGGCCTTCCTGCTTGTCCTGGCCGTCTCGGCCCTGATTGGCCTGCCGCTGGTGGCGCTGATCTTGCCCATCTTCGTGCTGTTCTTCGCCACCTTCCCTTTCAATCAAGCCCTGGGTTTCGTTATCCTGGCGCTGTGCTGCAGCGGCGTGGGATTGATCGGAGTCCCCTATCTGATCTTCACCTTCGTATTCACAACGGTGTTATACACCCTGGTCTATCGCGAAGCGGCGCGGCTCGCCAGCCCGGAAACCCCGCCAGTCACTTGAGTTTCTCGCCATCCGCCATCCGCCATCGGCTATTAGCCATCCGCCATCCGCCATTAGCCATCCGCCATCCGCCATTGGCTATCTACTATCTTTTCGGAGGTCACCATGAGTCTTGATTTCGGTTCCATCCTGGGGCGCGCGTGGAAGATCACGTGGGAGAATAAAATCCTGTGGGTCTTCGGCATTCTGGCTTCGCTTGGCGGGGGAGGTGGGGGCGGCGGCAGCCCCAATTTCGATGTCAGCGGCGCGGGAGGCGGTGGTCAACCCGAACTGCCGCCGGAGGTCGAACGGTTTTTCGACCGTCTGGCGGAGGAACCGGCGTTCCTGGCCGTCATCATTGGCCTGGTCTGCCTCCTCCTGTTGATTGGCCTGGCTTTCTTCGTGCTCTCCATCATCGGGCGCGGCGGGTTAATCGGCGGCATCAGCCTGGCCGACGCCAACGGCAAAGTCACGTTTGGCGAGGCCTGGGGCGCGGGCACAAGCCATTTCTGGCGGCTGTTCCTGATCGGCCTGCTCATCGGCCTGATCATCCTCGCGCTGGCTTTAGTGACGCTCGTGCCGACGGCCATCTTCGCCGGGGTGACTTTAGGGGCGGGCTTGTTGTGTTTCTTCCCGGTGCTGTGCGTCTTTATCCTCGCGGCGATTGTCCTGAGCATCATCGCTTACTTCGCCCAGATCGCCGCGGTGATCGAGAACCTGGGCGTGACGGACGCCCTCCGGCGGGCCTGGGAAATCATCCGCGCCAACCTGGGGCCGATCATCGTGCTGGGCATCATCCTGGCCGTCGTCGGCGGCATCCTGGGTTTCGTGATTGCCGCGCCGTTGATTGTCGCAGTCTTCCCGCCGGTCATTGGCGCGATCACTGGCGACGAGAGCGGCCTGCGCGTCGGCCTCGCCGTGGCCGCTGTCTGCTTTGTCGTCTACCTGCCCATCCTGCTCGTCGCCAGCGGCATCCTGCAGACCTGGGTTACCGCGGCCTGGACGCTGGCGTACAAGCAGTTCACGCGCCCAGCGGCGGCGCCGGCTTACCCGACCACTCCGACAACCCTGTGAAGGAACTAAAGGAACTCAAGGAACTTTCTTCCACGCCCTTGAGTTCCTTTAGTTCCCTGAGTTCCCTTTTTCATGCTCTTAGGCGTAGACATCGGCGGCACGTTCACCGATTTCGTCCTCGTGGACGACGCCGGCCGCCTCCACCTGCACAAGCGCCTGACCACGCCCGACGACCCGGCCCGCTCGGTGGGCGAGGGCGTGCGCGAGTTGAGCCTGCCGGCCGACGCCCAGGTGGTGCACGGCTCAACCATTGCCACGAATGCGCTGCTCGAACGGCGCGGCGCGCGCACCGCGCTCATCACCACCCAGGGTTTCGCCGACGTGCTGGAGATCGGCCGGCAGAACCGCCCCGACCTCTACGCGCTCGTCCCGCGCAAACCGCCGCCCCTCGTCCCGCGCGCCTGGCGTTTCGAGTTGAGCGAGCGCGTCGCCGCCGACGGCTCGATCCTCATCCCGCTCGACCCGCAGGCCGTCGCCGCGCTCATCCCGCGCCTGCAGGCCGAGGGCATCGAATCTGTCGCTGTCTGCTTTCTGTTTTCGTTTCTGAGGCCCGAGCATGAGCAGTTGGTGAAACAGATGTTGGAAGCTGGAAATTGGAGGTTGGAAGGCCCCCCTCCACCCTCTCGCCCGGAAGGCGTCTACCCTCCACCCTCCACCCTCCACTCTCCACCCTCCACGCGAAGCGTCCAATCTCTAATCTCTATTTCTCTCTCCTCCGAAATCCTCCCCGAATACCGCGAATACGAGCGTGTCTCCACGACCGTCGTCAACGCCTACGTCGCGCCGCTGATGGATCACTACCTCGCGCGGCTCGAAAAAGAACTCAGCCCGCGCCCTCTGCGCATCATGCAATCCAATGGGGGCTGCCTCACGGCGGCGACAGCGCGCGCACACGCCGCGCGCACAGCGCTTTCAGGCCCGGCTGGAGGAGTCGTTGGGGCCATGGCCATCGCGGCGCAACATGCCGGGTTAGAAAAGGAACTCAGGGAACACGCAGGAACCCCAGGAACACCTTCCAGTTCCTTCAGTTCCCTCAGTTCCTTGAGTTCCATTATCACTTTCGACATGGGCGGCACGTCCACCGACGTCTGCCTGTGCCCTGGCTATATCCCCCTGACTGCGGAAAGCGAGATCAGCGGCGCGCCGCTGCGCCTGCCGATTATAGACATTCATACGGTCGGCGCGGGGGGCGGCAGCCTGGCGCGGGTGGATGCGGGCGGCGCGCTCACCGTCGGCCCCGAATCAGCCGGGGCCGATCCCGGCCCGGCCTGCTACGGGCACGGAGGCCGGCTGGTCACGGTGACCGACGCCAATCTCGTCCTCAACCGGCTCGACCCCGCGCACTTTCTCGGCGGAAAAATGACTCTTGACCGCGCCGCCGCCGAAGCCGCCTTTGCGGAACTGGGCCGCCACGCGCAGCGGCCATCCGCCATCGGCTATCGGCCATCCGCCATCGGCCATCCGCCATCGGCTACGCGCAGCGGCCAACTACCCGCTCTGGCTTGGGGCGTCCTGCAGGTCGCCAACGCGACGATGGAGCGGGCTATCCGCAAAATCTCCGTCGAGCGCGGTTACGATCCGCGCGATTTCACGCTCGTGGCGTTCGGCGGTGCGGGGCCGTTGCACGCCTGCGAACTGGCCGAGCGGCTGGCAATCCCCCGGGTGCTGGTCCCGCGCGCCCCTGGCGTGCTTTCGGCGCTGGGGATGCTGCTAGCCGACCTGGTGAAAGATTACTCGCTCACAGTCATGCGCCCAGCCCAGGCGGTGACCGAGGCCGACCTGCGGGAGTTGTTTGCCCCGCTGGAGGCCCGCGCCCGCGCAGAAATGGCCGCCGATTATGCTCCCCAAAGCCGTGCGGAGTGGGAAGTCGTGGCCGTCACCCGGCTCGATTACTCGCTCGACGCCCGGTACGTGGGACAGTCGTTTGAGATCAACGTCCCGTTGCGGGAGGAGGGTCAGTGGGGGCTGGTCGTCGGGGATTTTCACGCGCGGCACGCTCAACGCTACGGGCATTCGCGCCCGGCCCAGCCGGTCGAGTTCGTGAATCTCCGCCTGCGCGCCATTGCCCCGACGCCCAAGCCCGTGTTCGAGGAACTCGCGGGGGGAGGCCAAGATGCTTCGCCAGCGCAAGTCGGCGTGCAAGATGTCTGGTTCGAGACCCCGCCTGGGCTGGCGCCGCAGGCGGCCCGGCTCTACCAGCGGGAGAAACTCCTCGCCGGGCATCGTATCACCGGGCCAGCCGTCATCTTCCAGTTCGACGCCACAACGCTCATCCCCCCTGATTGGCAGGGGCAGGTGGACCACCTGGGCCATCTCCTCCTGACAAGACATAACATTTAGGTTTTACATTTCTGGCTTCAAAGAGTAAGATGCCAGTTAGGAAGACCTGCCCTGTGAAGCGACGTTTTGCTCTTTGCGTGATGCCCCTAATCCTGGTGAGCATCCTGTTCGCCCCCTTGCCAGCCCAGGCGCAGGGGGATGGCGGCGCGCTTTTGATCACGGCGGTGGATACATCGGCCTTCCCGGAGATAAGCGCCTATCTCGCCCTGGATGGCGCGACCGGTCAAAATCTCTCCGGCCTCCCGGCCAGCGCCTTCAGCCTCGCCGAAAATGGCGTCTCCCTGGCCGATTTTTCCGTCAATGCCGAAGAAGTCGGCGTCCAGGTGGTGTTCGTCCTCGACACCTCCCCGGCCTTCAAAGCCCGCGATGCCAACGGCGTGACTCGGCTTGACTATCTCCGGCAGGCCCTCGCCGATTTCGTCCGGGATGAGGGTGGGATAGACGATGTGACGGTGTTGGCCCCGGAAGGCGTGCTGGTCTCGCACAGCCGCCAGGATAGCGAGGTCGTCACGGCCCTCGACGGCTACACGACTCAATACGCCGGCGCCGCCGATCCCTTTCCCCTCGTCAGCCAGGCGCTGGATTTCGCCTCTGACGCTTCCCCACGCCCAGGTATGCGTCGCCACCTGGTCCTCATCTCCAACGGCCTGAACGCTCAAGCAACTCCGCTCGACGACCTGGCCGCTCGGGCCCGCGCGGCGCAGGTCACGATCCTCACGGTGTTTGTCGGCCCGGCCGGCGACGAAGTCACGACCAGCGCCCGCAGACTTGAACAGTTGGCCGAACTCACCGGCGGGACGTCGCTCGTCTTCGACCGGCCTGAGGGCCTCGCCCCCCTCTTCCAGCGCTTCGCGGCTCAACGCACGCAGTATCGCCTGACCTACCAGTCGGCCCTCGCCGAGACAGGCCAGCATCGACTCACAGCCCGGATCAAACTGGCGGACGGCCAGGAACTCATCTCCGCCGAAACTGTTTTCCCCCTGCGCGTCGAGCCGCCGGTCGTATCGCTAGTCAATGTGCCCGCGGCCATCCAGCGGACCGGCGCAGACGTGCGTACCCTGGAACCAGCCGCCTACGTGATAGCCGTCAAAGTGGACTTTCCCGATGGACATATCCGCTCGTTGCGCGAGGCGGCGCTCTGGGTTGACGGGGAGAAGGCCGTCACCCAGTCGGCCCGCAGTGTTGACAGCCTCGCCTGGCCGCTGACGGATTACGCCGAAAGCGGCGTGCACACGCTGCAGGCGCGCATTGTTGACGAACTGGGATTGCTCGCCGAAAGCGCAGTGCTGACCGTGACGGTCAGCCTGGAGACCGCGCCCGCAGCCGCCCCGGCCCCGCTGCCCGAGTCGCGCGGTTGGCTGTGGCCTCTGCTGGGGACGCTGGCCGTTGCAGGGCTTGCCGGCGGCGGGGCCTGGCTCTGGGCCTGGTATCGCCGCCGCGGCCCTCAGCGCGACTCTCAGCCGGCGGCCTCCCCCCCCGTCCTCACCGTGACGCAGCCGTTCCGCCCGCTGGGCCAGTCGAAACCGGCCGCGCCGCGCCTCACACTGCCGCAACTGCCGCGCGTCACGCGGGCGGCTCGCAGCGACCCCCGCAGCCCGGCTTATCTGGAGGTGCTGGAGTCCGGCGGGGGCGGCGCGCCGCGCGCGGCCATTGAGCTTCTAAGCGCCGCTGTCAAACTGGGGCGCGACCCGACCGTGGCCGACGTTACCTTCCCGGAGCGCTCGGTCTCCCGCCTGCACGCCCGCATCGCCGAGACCGCGCCCGGCGTCTATCAGATATTTGACGAGGGCTCCACTTCGGGGACGTGGGTGAACTTCACGCAAATCCCGGCCGAGGGTGGGCAGGTCTTGAAAGACGGGGATGTCGTCAACCTGGGCCGGGTGCAGCTGCGATTCAGACAGCGCGTGACGCCCCCGGCGAAACCGGCGGGCGAACCAGCCGAACCGCCGACGCCTCAGGTTCAGCCGCCTATCTCGCAGGCAAGACCGGAGAACGGCCGCGCAACGACACAGCCCGCCTCAGCGACTGAAGGACACACGCCTGATTAAAACCCCAAAACAAAAGCAGCGCGATCAGCGTTTTTTTCAGCGCAATCAGCGTTCCCTCGTGCTCGATGTGGGCGCCGACCCTGTGGTTAAACAGAAAACGCCCAACACACTGTCGGGCGTTTTCTGAGACAAATCCCTTGGCAATGACCTACTCTCCCGGGCGGTCTCCCGCCAAGTACCATTGGCGCTGTCAAGCTTAACTGCCGGGTTCGGGATGGGACCGGGTGTACCCTTGACGCTCCAATCACCAAGAGACTGTTTCACTTGATTGACTGAATAGTGTGAAATTTCAAGTTCTCCGCACCACGTGGATGAATTAAGCCCTCGACCATTAGATACGTCTACGCTACGCATTACTGCTGTACACGCGACGCCTATCAAGCAGGTTGTCTTCCTGCGGTCTTACTGGCTTGACGCCATGGGCGATCTGATCTTGGGACGAGTTTCCCACTTAGATGCATTCAGCGGTTATCTCTGCCAGACGTAGCTACCCAGCGATGCCGTTGGCACGACAACTGGCACACCAGCGGTCTGTCCATCCTGGTCCTCTCGTACTAAGGACAGCTTCCCTCAAATCGCCTGCGCCCACAGCGGATAGAGACCGACCTGTCTCACGCATCCCCAAATTACTTTGGGGATAGACTATACCATTGCCTCTTTCGAGGCACCGACGTAT
>DAOTXG010000010.1:0-6833 GCA_034435515.1 Anaerolineales bacterium | reverse complement strand
TCGCGGCCAAGCAGATGGGCGCCGATCGCATCATCGCGATGAGCCGGCACGAGCCCCGCCAGAAGCTCGCCCTCGAGTACGGGGCCACGGACATCGTCACCGAGCGCGGCGAGGAGGGTGCGGTGAAGATCAAGGAACTCACCGGCGGGCTCGGCGCGCACTCGGTCGTCGAGGCCGTCGGCACGCAGGAGTCGATGATGCAGGCCATCCGCTCCACGCGACCCGGCGGTCACGTCGGCTTCGTCGGTGTGCTCCACGACGTGGAGATCCCGGGGGAGGAGTTCTTCTTTTCGCACGTGCACCTGCACGGCGGTCCCGCCCCGGTACGCCGCTTCCTGCCGGAGCTGATCGACCTGATCTGGAGCCGAAAGATCAACCCCGGCAAGGTCTTCGACTTGACCCTGCCTCTGGAACAGGTGGCAGAGGGCTACCGCGCGATGGACGAGCGCCGCGCGATCAAGGCGCTGCTGCGCCCGTGAGGTGAGAACCGCTACTCGGATTAAAGAGAGGCGAGGAAAAGCCAATGACCTCAGATCAGAATGAATCTTCTGGTCCTGTCAACGAAATCACCCGGCAGCGATCTGCGCTGATCAAAACCCATAACAGCCCTGTCTTTCGCGATCTCAACAAGAACGGCCGATTAGATGTTTATGAGGATCCACGCCAGCCGGTCGAGGCTCGAGTTGAGGATCTCCTAAGTCAGATGACTGTGGAAGAGAAAGCAGGTATGTTGTTCATCAACGGCGCGGATGTCAACGAGGACGGCTCGATTGAGGAAAAACCGGGTACGCCGGGTTTCGGGCTGGTGGCCGTCCATCAAATCGAGCGGCAAAAAATGAACCACTCTAACTGGTGGCAAATCCCCGGCGCCAATGCGGCGGCGCTCTGGCACAACGCGCTACAGCGTTTTGCCGAGCAGACCAGGCTCGGCCTCCCCGTCACCATCGCCTCCGACCCGCGCAATCATTTCAGCCCAGCGATATACGCGATGGCCGCTAAAGACTTCTCGCAGTGGTGTGAGCCGTTGGGCTTGGCCGCGATCGGGGAGGCTGAACTGGTGAAGCAATTCGCCAACGTTGTCCGAAAAGAATATCTGGCGGTTGGGATTCGAGTCGCCCTCCATCCACAGGTTGATCTTGCCACCGAACCGCGCTGGCCCCGAATCAGCGGCACCTTCGGGGAGGATGCCCACTTGACGGCGCGCTTGGCCACAGCCTATATCGCCGGCTTTCAGGGTGATTCACTTGGGCCGCACAGCGTGGCCTGCATGACCAAGCATTTTCCTGGCGGCGGTCCGCAAAAAGAAGGCTTGGATCCGCATTTTGAAATCCAGAAAGGTCAAGTCTATCCTGGCAACAACTTCGAGTATCACCTGATCCCCTTCGAGGCCGCGTTGGCCGCCGGGACTGCCGCGATCATGCCCTATTACGGCGTTCCGGTTGACCAGACCGACGAAAATGTAGCCATGTCGTTCAACAAGGCGATTATCGCCGGCTTGTTGCGCGAGAGATATCATTTTGATGGTGTCGTCTGCACCGACTGGGGTCTGATCACGGATATGCATAAGGATGTCATCTGGCCTGCGCGGGCGTGGGGCGTAGAGCACCTGACTGAAGTCGAAAGGGTGCAGAAGGCGCTGGAGGCTGGTGTGGACCAGTTTGGCGGCGAAAGCTGCCCGGAGTACGTGGTCGAATTGGTGAAAACGGGTCGCCTGTCCGAGGCCCGGCTGGACCAATCGGTGCGGCGGTTGCTCCGCTTAAAATTCCAGTTGGGTCTTTTTGATAATCCGTTTGTGGATGAAACTCGAGTATCTCAGGTGCTGGGCGATCCCGACTCTTTGGCGGCCAGCTTGGCCGCGCAGCGACGAGCTATGACTTTGCTGAAAAACGAAGATCGCGTTCTTCCATTGCAGGGCCGGCCGAAACTATTCATCAAGAACATGGATCCGTCCGTAGCCGCCCGATACGCGGAGGTGGTGAATACTCCGGCTGAGGCCGATTTTGCGGTTTTACGATTGGAGACGCCCTGGGTCCCGGTAGAAACGAAAAATCCTTTTGCCCGTGGCTTTCATCACGGCGACCTGGATTTCAAAGGGGAAGTGAAATCCGAGATTCTAGATTTGCTCCAGGCAGTACCCACGATTGTGGTGCTCTATCTGGATAGGCCGGCTGTCATTCCCGAGATCAATGCCTCGGCCAAGGCTTTGTTCGCCGAATATGGAGCAAGTGATGTGGCCGTGTTGGATGTGATCTTTGGCAACGCCAATCCCGAAGGCAAATTGCCAATTGAACTTCCCTCCTCGATGGAGGCCGTGCGCCATCAGAAAGAGGATGTTCCCTACGATTCGGAGAATCCATTGTACGTGTTTGGGTACGGGTTGACGTATTAGAGACAGTCGCGGAAATTGAGGGCGATTGCAGACGGTGATGAAGTGATGTTGCAAGAACCGTATGGCTCGATTTGACTTCTACACAATCACAACCTCAATCCCGCGCTGGCGGGCCTTCTGCACTAAATCCTTCGGGGCCGCCCGCACGGAGATGATGCGGTGAATGCGGTCTGCAGGGCAAAAGGTGGCCAGGCCGACCTGCCCCCATTTGGTGTGATCAATAATCACAATCACTTCGCGCGCCGCCGCGACGAGCGCCTGCTTGAGCTTGACCTCTTCGCCGTCCACGTCGGTCAGCCCCTCGGCCAGCGTGAACCCTTTCGCCCCAACAAAGGCTTTGCCGATGTTGATCTGATTGAGAACGGCCTCGCTCCAGCTTCCGACGACCGACATCGCCGCCGGGCGAATCAAGCCACCGGGCAACATCACCGTCAGGCCCGGATAGTTGGCGATTTCTTCGGCAATACGGATGCCGTTGGTGATGACCGTAATCTCTTTTTTGCCCCGCAGATTGCGCGCCAGACACAAGGCCGTAGTGCTCGCGTCCAAAGCGATGCTCTCACCATCCTGCACCAGACTGGCCGCCGCCGCGCCGATGCGCTCCTTCTCGTTCTGCTGAACCTGCTCCCGCGCCGCGAAAGCCAGATCAACCCGTTGCGGGATGGCGGGCACCGCGCCGCCGTGTGTGCGTGTGATCAGGCCCTGGCGCTCCAGCCACATCAGGTCCGCGCGGATGGTCACCGGCGACACGGAAAACAGTTGCGCCAGCCCGTCTACCGTGACTCGTTGCTGGCTCTCCGCCACCCGCAGAATTTGCTGGCGGCGTTCTTCGGGGAACATGCTAGCCAGCTGTTTCTTTCGTTTGTTTTCGTTATTCATCGTTGACTATTCTATTCGAGTATTTATAATCGTCAATATCTCAATTCGTCAACAACCAAAACCCCTGTCGAAGTCCATCCCCTTGCGGAGTTGCCTCCGGAGAACTTGGCAATGAAACGTGTCGGGTTCGTGCTCAAGGTCAAGCAAGAAAAAATCGCGGAATACAAGGAACATCACAAGAAAGTCTGGCCGGAGATGCTCGACGCTTTGCGGCGCACGGGCTGGCGCAACTATTCGCTCTTTATGCGCGACGACGGCCTGCTGTTCGGCTACTTCGAGACGCCGGAGAGTTTTCAGGCCGCGCTGGACGGCATGGCGCGCGAAGAAGTCAACGCCCGCTGGCAGGACTTCATGGCGCCCTACTTCGAGGGCCTCGGCCTGCACGCCGACCAGGTGATGCAGGAACTCGAGGAAGTCTTCCATCTCGGCTGAAATTGCAGAGGCATTATCGTCCACCTTTTTTCACGAATTCGCGCGAAGCGATTCGTGGCCGAACACCATAGCTCCAAACGAGTCCATTGACTCATGTCCGGCAACAGCGACCAGCCCATCCTGGAAATCAAGCACCTCTCCAAACGCTTCGACACGACGCGGGCGCTGGACGACGTTTCCCTGGATTTGCGCCGGGGCGAAATTCACGCCCTGCTCGGTGAAAACGGCGCCGGCAAGTCCACCCTCATCAAGATCATGACCGGCGTCCACCAGCCCGACCAGGGAAGCCTCTGGCTGGACGGCCAGCCGATTACCCTGCGGAATACCGCCGAGGCGCAGGGCCACGGCATCGCGGCGATTTATCAGGAGCCGCTGATCTTCCCCGACCTTACCGTGGCCGAAAATATTTTCATCAGCCATCGCGACCAGGGCGCGGTGGTGCGCTGGGGGAAAATGTTCCGCGACGCCGAAGCAATCCTGACTCAACTCGACGTCCACCTCGACGTGCGCCAACCGGCGCGCGGCCTGACGCTGGCCGCCCAACAGGCGGTTGAAATTGCGAAGGCCATCTCACTCAACGTGCGCGTGCTGATTATGGACGAGCCGACGGCCTCGCTCTCGGCGCACGAGGTGGCCCAATTATTCACGCTGGTCAAGACATTGCGCGATCAGGGAGTCGCCATCCTCTTCATCAGCCACCGCCTAGAGGAAGTGTTCGAGATTGCCGACCGGGTGACGGTGTTCCGCGATGGGAAGTGGATCTCCACTACGCCGCGCCGCGAGGTCACGCCCGAGAGCGCTATCCGCGACATGGTGGGCCGCAAGGTGGAGGAGTTCTTTGCCAAGAGCCAGGCCCGGCGCGGCGACCTGCTCATGTCGGTGCACAGCCTGAGCCGGCAGAACGCGTTCTCAGACATCTCGTTCGAGATTTATCGCGGCGAAGTGCTCGGTTTCGCGGGGCTGGTGGGCGCACGGCGCACCGATGTGGGCCTGGCATTGTTCGGCATCGAACCGGCCGACTCAGGCCAGGTCATCTTCGACGGCAAGCCGGTGACCCTGCGCTCCCCCGCTCAGGCGTTGCGCGTCGGCATCGCCTACGTGAGCGAAGACCGGCGCCAACTCGGGCTGTCACTGCCCATGTCCATCGTAGCCAACGTCACCCTGCCGACGTTGCGCGACTATCTCAACCCCTTCGGACTCCTCAAGCGCCGCGCCGAAGCCGAAGCCGCCGAACAGTTTCGCCAGCGGCTGTCCATCCGCGCCCCGTCCGTCCACGTGCCAGCCGGAAGGCTCTCCGGCGGCAACCAGCAAAAGGTGATGTTGAGCAAGTGGCTCAACGCCCGTCCGCGCCTGCTCATCCTGGATGAACCGACGCGCGGCATTGACGTGGGCGCGAAGGCCGAGGTGCACCACATGATCAACGACCTGGCGGCGCAGGGGCTGGCGATCATCATCATCTCGTCCGACCTGCCGGAGGTGCTGGCGATGAGCGACCGCATTCTGGTCATGCGTGAGGGCCGGCAGATGGGCATCTTCACCCGCGCGGAGGCCACACAGGAACAAATACTCACGGCGGCCATGGGACACAATGGAGCGGGAGCGCCGGCCTGATGAACACACTCAAACAATACATCCGGCCTGAGCAGATCCGCGAACTGAGCCTGGTTCTACTGATCGTCGTCATGGTCATTTTCTTCGGCACCCAAATCGAAAATTACTACAGTGGACGTTTCATCAACCGCATTGCCACCAGCGTGGCCGTGGTGGCGGTGGTGGCGGTGGGGCAGACGCTGGTAGTGCTCACGCGTAACATTGATCTATCGGTCGGCTCGATGGTCGGGTTCACCGCCTATTTCGTCGGGACGCAACTGGCCAACGCCCCGGCCATGCCGCCGCTCCTGGCGGTGTTGCTGGCAATTGTCGCCGGCATGGTGATGGGCGCCGTCAACGGCGCGCTGATCGCCTATGGCCGCGTGCCCGCCATCATCACCACGCTCGGCACACTCGCGCTCTATCGCACCCTGCTAATTAACTACTCGGGCGCGAAGACCGTCACCACCGCCTCCCTGCCGGCCTGGGTGGTTGACCTGCCTCAACAGAGCCTGTTCGCCATCGGCGACTTTGAGGTGCGCCCGATTGTGGCGCTGGCCGTGGGGATTGTGATTCTGTTTCAACTGGCTCTCATGTATCTACCCTTTGGTCGTCGGCTTTACGCCATCGGCTCCAACCCGGAAGCGGCCCGCATCGCTGGTCTTCCGACGCCGCGCCTCGTGCTGACGGCTTACGCCCTGTGCGGCGCGCTGGCGGGTCTGGCCGGGTTCATGTTCCTGGCCCGCTTTGGCACCGTCTCCGCCGTCGCCGCTCAGGGATTGGAACTGCAAGTGGTGGCGGCGGTGGTGATTGGCGGCGTGAACATTTTCGGCGGGTCGGGCACGATGCTCGGAGCGATGCTGGGCGCGGTGATGATTGACACTTTGGAGCAAAGCCTCATCCGCTGGCTACAAATCAGCGAGTTCTGGCGAGATGCCCTGCTTGGTCTGCTGATTCTGCTGGCGGTGGCGGCCGACGCCGTCATCATCAACCGCTTGCGCCGCTTCTGGGCGCGCAGTAGTTTACAGGCCCGGCCAACTCGCGCCGAAGCGCCGGTGGCGGAGGAGAGCCGCTATGTGGCGTAGTTGGGAGAGACTCAAGAGTTGGGAGGGCTTATTGCTCGCCCTTTTGGTCGCCGTCGTCGTTGCCAATGCCATCCAGTCGCCGGTCTACCTTTCAAGGGAGAACCAGATCAACCTGTTTCAACTCTTCGTCGAGCGCATCATCGTCGTGCTGATCATGACCTTTGTCATCATCAACGGCGAGATTGACCTGTCGGTGGCCTCGGTGATGGGCATGTCCGCCTGCGCCCTGGCCTGGCTGTACGAGATCGGGATACCACTGCCGCTGGCGATTCTGGCGGCCTTGCTGGCGGGGGCGCTGGTGGGCGCTTTCAACGGCTTCTGGATTGCCTACGCGGGTCTGCCGTCGCTGGCTGTCACGCTGGCCGGGTTAATCGGCTATCGCGGCGTCGCCCGCATCATGCTGGAAGACCGCTCCATCGGCAAGTTTCCGGAGTGGTTCAACGCTCTCGGACAACAGC
>DAOTXG010000009.1:0-2964 GCA_034435515.1 Anaerolineales bacterium | reverse complement strand
TTCTCCAACTGTTTGGCGGGCAGGGCCGGGTCGGCCTTGCGGCGGACGATGCGGGTGAAGCCGATGATGGCGTTGAGCGGGGTGCGCAGCTCGTGGCTCATGTTGGCCAGGAAGGTGCTCTTGGCCCGGTTGGCTTGTTCGGCGGCCTGGCGCGCGCGCTGGAGCTCGGTGATGTCGTGATAGATGGCAATATAGGCGCCTTGTTCCCCGGCCGTATCTACGGGGACGGCTAAGAGTTCGACGTCCACCAGCGTGCCGCCTTTGCGCGCGCGGCGGGTGAAGGCATGAATGAGTTTCCCGCCCACAGTCAGTTCATCGGAGTAGCCAGCCGCTTCGGCGTGAATCGCCTCCGGCCAGGCCACCAGGCTGTCAATATTGCGGCCAATGGCCTCGGCTTGCGTGTACCCGAACAGCCTTTCCGCCGCCGGATTCCAGGACAACACCGTGGCGTTCATGTCCACGTTCACGATCGCCACCGGGCTGTTCAGCACCAGCGACTCGAAATACTGCTTCTGCCGCCGGGTCTCGGCAAACAGGCGCGCGTTCTGGATAGCGACAGCCGCCTGCCGCGCCAACCCGACGGCAAAATCCAGGTCGGCGGGCGTGAACGGGCTGTTCACCGCCGTATTGCGAAACGCCAACATAATGCCGATGACCTGTTTACCGATAAGCAATGGCGCCAGGATCATGGCTTCGTGCGCTTCGTCTGCCTCTGTTCCGGGGATGCTGGCCGAACGAGGGTCTTGCCGGGTGTCGTTGACCACTTCGGCGACGCCGGTCTGCGCGACGTGACCCGTCAGGCCATGCCCCAGGCGCGCCGGCCAGGCCTTGTAAATGTCGGCAAACTTGCCCAGCGCGACGACGGCGGGGAGGCTGCCGTCCGGCTCCAGCAAGCGCAGCACGACATCCCGCGCTTGCAGCAGCTCGTGCGCGCGGGTGGCAATGCGCTCCAGCACGGTGGGCAGGTCGAGCGTGGCCGAAATTTCGCGGCCAATCTCGGCCAGGGCCGCCGTTTCGCGGGCGCGGCGCTGGGCCTCTTGAAACAAGCGCGCATTCTCAATGGCGATGGCCGCCTGCGCGGCGAACGTCATCGCCAGGCGCGCGTGCTCTGGCGTGTAGAACCCCGGCTCAAACTTGTCCAGAGCAATCATGCCGATGAGTTGCTCCCCGAACATCAGCGGCACACCCAGCCAGCCGTGGATCTTGCCCCCGCCATGCGCCTCGTCCCGGAAAGGCAGGTAACGTGCCGCAGCATCCTCGACGATATACGGGGCGCGCCGGCGTATCACTTCGCTGCCGGGGTCGTTTTGATCCAGCGGATCAAAGCGCAGCGTCATCAACTCGGGCAGGTTGGCAAAACCCCGCCCGCCGACGATGACCCGGCGGTCGCCTTGAATCTGATGAATGGAACAACTGTCGTACGGCACGACCTTCTGCAGTTCAACCAGGATCAGGTCAAAGAGCTGCTGCAAACTCAAGGTGGAACTCAGGGCCTGGGTGACGGCGCGCAAGGTTTCGGCCTGCTCTCTGGCATGGCGTTCGGTTTCGAACAGTCGGGCATTGTCCAGCGCGATGGCGGCGAGCTGCGCGAACTGGCCGAGCAGTTCCGCGGCCGCCGGGTCAAAAGTGCGTTGAGTCGTATAGTCATAGGCCAGGCCCAGCACCCCCACTACTTGCGCGCCAGATTTCAGCGGCACGCCGACGACCGCGCGGATCGCCCCGCGACTGAAGCTTTGCACGCGCTGCGACCAGGCGTCGTAATCGTTCACGACCACCGGCTGCCCGGTCTGCCACACCGTCCCGGCGACCCCCTCCCCCGGCCGCACTTTGAAGCGGAGGGACTGACTCAGCGCGCCCACCGCGACCTTCGGCTCCAGTTCGACCTTGCCTGGCTCGACCAGATCCAGGTAACCGTGCGGCGTCTCCAGCAGCTCTCCGGCGCGTTTGACGATGTTTTCCAGGATGTCGTTCAAGTCCAGGCGGGCGCTCAATCCCAGCATTGTCTCGTTCAGCGCGGCCAAATAGGTGTTGTGGCGGCGCAGTTCTTCCAACCGCTTCTTGGATTCGGCAAACAGCTGCGCGTTCTGAATGGCGATGGCGGCCTGCCGCGCCAGCCCGACCGCGAAGTCCAGGTCGGCCTGAGTGAAGGGGCCGGCGGCCGTCTTGTCCCGCCACACCGACATCACGCCGATGACGATCTTGCCGATCACCAGGGGCGCGAAGAGGATGACCTCATTCGGGTCATCCTGCTCGGTGCCGGCGATGACCACAGTGCGCGGGTCGTGCATTGGATCATTAACGATTTCGGCGACGCCCGTCTGCGTGATGTGACCGGTGAGGCCGTAGCCCAGGCGGGCTTCCCAGGTTTTGTAGGCGTCGGCATGTTTGCCCAGGGCGACGGCGGCCGGCAGACGGCCATCCGACTCCACCAGGCGCAGCACCACGTCCCGCGCGCGCAAAAGCTCAAACGCGCGCGCGGCGATGCGCTCCAGCACGGTGGGCAGGTCGAGCGTGGCCGAAATCTCGCGGCCAATCTCGGCCAGGGCGGCCATCTCGCGGGCGCGGCGCTGGGCTTCCTGGTAGAGTTGGGCGTTCTGAATGGCGATGCCCACGTTGGCGGCAATCGTCGTCAGCAGGCGCTCGTCGGCCTCGTCGAAGCAATTCTCCTGCTCGGTGTTCTGTAGCATGATGACGCCGATGGCCTCCTCGCCCACCAGGATGGGCACGCCCAGCGAGGCTTTGGGCATGTCCGTCTCGTCGTCCAGCGCCATGGCGCCGAGTTCGGTCGCGCGCCGCACCCAATCGGCGTTGATCACCTGCGGCTGGCGGGTCTCGAGGATGCGCGAGGTCAGGCCCTCCCCGAAGGGCATAGGCTCTTCAGAAATCTCGCGGTGATCTATCTGCCAGAAATAAGGGAAGTAGATGAGGTTCGCCGCCTTGTCGTGCAGCGCGACGAAGACGTAC
>DAOTXG010000008.1:0-14792 GCA_034435515.1 Anaerolineales bacterium | reverse complement strand
CGGCGTGTGCGCTCCGGTAGATGACTTCGACAGCAATGGACGGCCCAATGGCCTGGCGCACGATATGGGCGCGGATGAGCAACCGGGCGCTTCGCCCTCCACCTGCACGCCGCCGCCTCCGCCCTCCACCATGCACATTGGAGATTTGAGTGGCACCAGTGCCAATATCAGTGCGACCAGATGGCGAGCCACGGTGACCATTACTGTGCACGACGGCAGTGCGAGCCACAATCCCGTGGCCAATGCCACAGTGACTGGGACGTGGAGCGCCGGCGATACCAATGGAAGAACCCTCTCGTGCACTACCAGTGGGGCTGGCCAGTGTACTGTGACGAGCGGCAGGCTAAGCAGGACAACCAATGCTAATGTGACCTTCACCGTCACGAGTGTGACGCACGCCACGCTGACGTATCAATCGGCTGACAACCACGACCCAGGGGGTGACAGCAACGGCACGGTTATCACGGTCAACAGGCCATAGTTTGGTTCGTCGCGCACGGACAGAAACTACCGGAGGCAACGGGCACCTATGAACAACACACCGACCCCACGCAAATTCACGCGGCGTGACTTCCTCAAGCTGGGCGGCCAGGGCGTGCTGCTGGCTCTGCTGGCCAAGACGGCCCCGACCGCGGCCAGGCAATTGGGCGCGGCGATGAACGCGCGCCCTGGCTCACAATTCGCCAGGCCTTTCGCCGCGCCCCTGACCATCCCTCCGGATGTGTACATGCGTCTGGCGGCGACGGACGGCTTCATCAGCCTGCCCAACCGCGCTGAGCCTCTCTACATCTTCGGTTTCGTGCAAGTGCCGATAGATGTCCCGCTCAGCGTGCCGCCCACCGCGCCAGTCTCTCCCCTGCCAGACGCTCTCGATGTCTACAAGGGCAACGTCCAACTCCCGGCCCCCATCATCGGCGTGGATCAGGAAGCCGAGACGTATATCACTCTGATCAACCTCGGGCTGGTCATGCGCCCGGACCTCGACGACGCGCACACCATCCACTGGCACGGTTTCCCCAACGCGACCGCCATCTTCGACGGCGTGCCGGAAGTGTCCATCGCGGTGCCCCCGGCCCGGAACTTCCCGTACTACTACAAGCCGCACGTCGAGGGCACCTTCATGTACCACTGCCACTTCGAAGACGTGGAGCACATTCAGATGGGCATGACGGGCATCGTCTACGTGCGGCCCTCCCAGAATGCCGGCTCTGCTATTGAGTATCCGCCCAGTAGCGGCAAGTTCTACACCAAGTTCGCCTACAACGACACCGATGGTCGCACCGGCTACGACCGCGAATTCGCCATGCTGCTAGAAGAAATCTGGACGACGCCCCACGACAACCTCGTCTCCATCCAGGAAACCATCTGGCCTGATTACAAGGCCAACTACTGGCTCATTAACGGTCGCGCCTATCCTGACACGGTCAAGCCTATGAATGATCCTTCCCTGCCCAGCCAGCCCATCTCCTCGCTGATCCAGGTCAACCCCGGCGATCATGTGCTCCTGCGATTTGCCAACCTGGGTTACGAACAGCACTCCATGCAACTGCAGGGCATCCCCATGCGGGTGGTGGGCGAGGACGCCATGCTCCTGTACGGGCCGGGTGGGCTGACGGATGACACGTCTTACCTGACCAACGCCCTGTACATCGGGCCGGGCGAGGCGCGCGATGTGATCTTCGAGGCGCCGAACTTCGACGGCTCCGCCTCAAATACGGACAGCGATGACTGGGGAACGTATAACTTCTACCGTCTCCAGAATCGGAGTCCTCACAAGTTGACCAACAACGGAGCGTCCGGTCTAGGCGGGATGGTGACCGAAGTGCGAGTTTACGACCCAGTTAAGCCCGTCCCGGATCAGGGACTCGACGAGATCAACAAGACGTATTCATGATGAGCACAGACGTCCTCTCAGGCGGGCCTGCGCGCCCTGACCGAAAGGAGAAGCAGATGATGTCTATAAAGTCAAGACGAAGGATCGTGCTGAACCTCCTGATAGTGGTGGGCGTGCTCATGGCCTCTGCCTCGTCAGGCCGTGTCGTCGCCAGCCATCTTGGTCCGCCGGAGGGCCCCATCGGCCTGCAGTGCACCGATGGGCCGACCTTCGACCTCATCGCGACCGACGGCTACATTTACACCCCGGATGGCAACACGGTGTACATGTGGAGCTACACCAACGACGACCCCGGCGATCCGGACGATGGCGTGTTCCAACTCCCTGGCCCCGTGCTGTGCGTCAAAGAGGACGAGATGGTCACGGTCAATTTGACCAATGATCTGCCTGAACCGGTTTCGATTATCTTCCCCGGGCAGACAGGCGTCACGGCCACGGGTGACCTGCCGGGTCTGTTCACAGCCGAGGCAGCCGGTTGCGCTGGCGGGCCACCTTGCACACCAGGGACGGCCACCTACACCTTTAAAGCCGAAGAGCCCGGCACGTATCTGTACGAGAGCGGCACCCTGCCCCAGAAGCAGGTGCAGATGGGCCTCTACGGCGCGCTGATCGTCTATCCAACGGACTATCCAACGTCGGTCACGGCCTACGGCGACCCCGGATCCACGTATGACTCCGGCCGGGAATACCTGATCCTGCTGAGCGAGATAGACCCCGAACTGCACTACGCCGTCGAACACGGCCTGCCGTATGACGTGACCACCTTCCATCCGACTTACTGGACGATCAACGGCCGCTCGTTCCCGGACAACATCGCTCCCAATGGTGCGCCCTGGCTCCCCAACCAGCCGTATAGCGCGGTGGTGCAGGTGAACGCCATTTATCCCGACGACACCACCACGCCGTCGGCGCTCATCCGCTACGCCAACGTGGGTTTGGCCAACCACCCGTTCCACCCGCACGGCGATTTCCTGACCGTCATCGCTCGCGATGGCCGCCGCCTCACGGACGAATTCGAGAACTTCACCCGCACTATCGGCTCGGGCCAGACCTACGATCTCCTCTTTGATTGGCGAATCGTGGATCCGTGGATTGAGGCCGGCGGCGACCCGGTCCCGGTGACGATCCCCGGCTTGCAGAACCTGATCTTCAAGGATGGCTTCTCATTCTATAGCGGCGATCCTGAGCTGGGCGAGACAGGCGAGTTTCCGGTGGGCACGACTGTCTACAACGGATGCGGCGAGTTCTACTTCCCCTGGCACACCCACGCGGTCTTTGAATTCACGAACTTCAACGAGGGCTTTGGCGGGATGGGAACCGTGGTCCGGGTGGACAAGCCGGGCGGCTGCAGCCCGTGACGGGCGGGGTTCGCTTGAGGACGATCCTGTGAGCAGAAGGAGAGACAGACCATGCTAGTCGCAAAAGTCACTAAACAGATCGGGCCGGGCTTCGTCCTTCTCGTGATCGCGGCGCTGCTCGTCAGCGGCTCCGCCGTGGCCCTGTCACAGTCCCCTGCGAATGTCCAGCGGCCTGCGGCGGCACCGCTCGCCAGGCCGCTGGGCGACATGGTGACCAAGAATCTCTGCGCCTCAGATGGCATGGTGACCATGCCGGACGGCGAGATGATAACCGTCTGGGGATTCGTGGACATTGGCAGCGGTTCTTGCATCACTGGCTTGGTAACCCAATTGCCCGGCCCAACGTTGGTGGTCAACGAAGACGACGAAGTCCACATCAACCTGGCGAACAGTCTGTCCGAAAACGTCTCCATTCTCTTCCCCGGCCAGGATTTGGCGCCGGATACGACGGGCGCGTCAGCAGGTGGGACGACTTCCTACACCTTCACCGCCAGCAATCCCGGCACGTACCTCTACGAGAGCGGCACGAACACGGGGGTCCAGATTCCGATGGGGTTGTACGGCGCGCTCATCGTCCGCCCGACCGGACTTGGCTTTGGGCCTGCCTATGCTTACAACGACGCCGCCACCCAGTTCGACGTGGAAGCCGTCCTCGTCCTCAGCGAGATTGACCCAGAACTGAATAATTACTCTCCCAACCCGAATGGCTTCAACCTGCTCGACTACCACCCTACTTACTGGCTGATCAACGGGGAGGCCTATGACAATACGGTTGACCCGGACCCGATTCTGGCCCCGGCGAATGGCAAAGTGCTGTTGCGCTATCTGAACGCCGGATCGGAACACCATACGATGACGACGCTGGGCATGCATCAGCGCGTCATCGCCAAAGACGCCGATCCGATGCCTTACCCCTTTGAGGTCGTCGCAGAGACCATCCCCGCCGGCACCACCGCCGACATGATCGCCGCCATCCCCTCCGGCGCTTTGGTGGGAGACAGGTTCTTCATCTACAACAGCCAGATGCACCTGACCAATGGAGACCTCAGCAGTTCGGCGCACTTCCCCGGCGGGATGCTGACTTTCGTCGAGGTCGGGACTCCCGCAACTCCGACCTCAACGCCGACGGAGACCGAAACTGCCACGCCGACGGAGACTGCCATACCGACCGACACGCCGACGCCGACGGAGACGCCATTGCCAACCGATACGCCGACGCCGACGGCCACGCCGATCCCCATGCACGTTGGGGACCTGGATAACAACAGTCATAATCCAGGCGGCCCCAACTGGAACGCCAGGGTGCGTGTCACCGTTCACGATGTCAACCATGTTGCAGTTACCAATGCAATCGTGACGGCTATGGTGACCTTCGACTCATCCTCGGCGAGTGTCTCGTGCACCACGAATGGCGACGGCCAGTGTCAGCTGACCCTGCAGATTAGCGATGTAGTTGGAAGCGCCACTATCACCATCAGCAACGTGACCAACGCCGGGTTCTCTTATGACGCGACGTCCAACCACGACCCAGACGGCGACAGTGACGGCACGACTATCACGGTCAGCCGGCCGTAATCGAGGGCCGGGGCTGCAGCATCAAAGGGGGCTGCAGCCCCTCCCGTTTTCTTCATGAAGTTATGAGCGGCAGACTGAAGTGATGCAAACCTCTCTGACCAAACCATCCGGCTTGTCTCTAAAAGGCGTCTGGCGAGTCATAGCGCCGTTGGCAGGTCTGTTGCTCCTCGCTGGTTTGAGCCTGCGGCTGTTCGCACTATCCAGGCCCGCCACGCCGGCCAACCCTCCACAGACGGGCCGGGACCTTGCAAGTCTTCCCCAGGCGGCGTTTGAGGAGGCCACCGGAGTCCGTGTGACGCTGGTGGCCGTGACCGGCCAGGGTGGGTTGATTGATTTCCGCTACCAGGTCATTGACCCGGATAAAGCCGTCATCGTGCACGACCCGGAAAAGCCGCCCACGCTGGTAGCCGAGGCGACCGGCCAGGTGATTGACCGCCCGTGGATGCAGCACGGCCATAGCGGAGAACTTAATCCAGGCGTCACCTATTACCTGATCCTCGTGAATCCGAAGGGGGGCCTCAAATCCGGCGACTCGGTCTCTGTCCTCATCGGGGATTTCCGCCTGGAGCACGTGCGAGTAAAGTAGGCGCGAGGTGTGCTCTCGCGCCCCGCGTGTTCCTGTCGGCCGGCCGCCGGGGCGACCATCGGATTGCTGCCGGTCTTCCGCCTGATGCCTCCCCTCCGACGGCTCACCATACGCCTCATACTGATCGTCGTCGCCACATTCTGGCTCCTGCCTGTGGCCGCGCCCGTCCGGGCGCACGCGATCGTGGTGAGCACGGACCCGGTGGACGGCGCGACCCTCGCCGAAGCGCCCCGGCAAATCTGGGTCTGGTTCTCCGAAGCGGTCCTGCTCGACTTCACGACGGTCGAGTTGACGGATGGAAACGGGCGGGCTATACCAATCAGCGCGCTGCGCGTCGAGGGCAGCGCGCTGGTGCTCGATTTGCCTCCACTCTCGCCCAACGCTTATCGCCTGACGTGGCAAACCCTTTCCGAAGACGACGTGCACCCCAGCGCGGGTTCGCTCGTCTTCGGGATACAACAGGCGGTTGAGGCGGCTGCGCCGCCCGCGCGCCCTGCCCCGCCGCCGCTCGAAGTCCTCCTGCGCTGGTTGAACTTCGGGGCGCTGGCCGGCCTCGTCGGAGCGTTCGCTCTCGTTCTCCTCATCTTGCCCGCCGCAAGCGCCGAGGCCGAGTTTTCCCCCCGGGAGCTATTAATCCCGGTGAGGCAGCAACTGCTGGGTCTGGCGGCCGGCGCAGGGCTGCTCGCCCTCGCCGTCGGCGTGGGCCTGCTGTGGGTCCAGGCTGCGGCCACCGGAGGGGACAACACTCTTAACAGCCTGCGGCAGATCGTCGGCGAGACGAGTTACGGGGCGCGCTGGCTGCAACGGCAGGGTCTGCTGGCCGAATTAGTCATCGCGGCATGGATTCTCACAAGGACGCGCTTCCCCAAGCGCGTCTCAGGCGCGCGGCTTATCGAGCTGGCGGTCGTGGCCCTGCCCACGCTGGCGTTGGTGATGCTCCAGGCCAGGAACAGTCATGCTGCCGGCCTGGAAGACACGTCGCTGTTGAAAGTCAGCCTCGATGCGCTGCACCTGCTGGCGGCCAGCCTGTGGAGCGGCGGGGTGATGGCGCTGGGGGTGACGGTGATTCCCCGGCTGCGAAAAAGCCTGAACGAGCTCGCGCTCGCCTGGGCCGTCCTGAGGCGCTTTGGCGGGCTGGCGGCTCTCAGCGTGGGCGTGCTGTTCGCCACCGGCCTGTACAACAGCGGTCAGCAAGTGGCCTCCCTCGACGCGCTGCTGGTCACGCTCTACGGGCAATCACTGCTCGTGAAAGTGAGTTTGACTCTTGGGGTCGGGTTGATCGGACTACTGACTTCGGCCTTGCTTCATCCGTCATTGGCCTCGGCCCTGGGGCGAGTTTTGCGCCGCTCAGCGGATTGGCTGCCCTTCGCCCCGGACCGATTAAAGCTGATGGTGACGATCGAGGCGCTTACGGCAGGAGGGGTTCTGCTTCTCGCCGCGCTGTTGACTGCTACTCCGCCTGCGCGCGGCCCCGAGTTTGAGCCGCCCGCGCCTCCTGAAACCGCGCCTCCCAGTTTCACAGCCAACGCCGGCGACCTGCTCGTCACACTTGCCATTAAGCCCAGCCGCCTGGGCCAGAATTTTATCAACCTGGGCGTCTTCAACACCCGCCGCCCGCCGCCCGCCCCCATCGAACAGGTCCAGGTGCGGCTCCAGCCGCCCGGCCAGTCTGCCATCACCTTGACAGCCGAGGCGCTGGAGGACGGGAAATATCAAATTATCAGCGAAGCCATCCAGACTCCAGGCGAATGGGACGTAACCGTGACGGTCATTCGACCTGGGCTGCCGGATGCAGTTCTGTCCACGCCGTGGAAAATCCTGCCCATTTTGCGGACTCCGACACGCCGCCCGGTGCTTATCTCCAATCGCCCCCTGGCGCCGCTCTTAACTTCCGCCGCGGTCGGCCTCACCTTATTTACAGGAGCGGCGGCCCTGTGGCTCTGGCTCAAACCTCACACGGCTTTCACCTCACCGGCGCTATTCCATCCAGCGCGCAGAGATTGAGGCATGAGCCGGTACACTGGCTGGCTTCCCCTACTCATTTGCGCTCATCTGCTCGCGGCGGGGAATCCGGCGCGGGTGGGGGTGGACGCGCCTACAATCGGCGCGCCCCTGGCCGACGATTTGCGGAGCGCCGCGCCGGGTCAGTGGGTAAGTGTAATTGTCCGGGTGAAGCCTGCTCCGTGGGCCAGCGGATCTCCCTTTGGCCTCGAAGACGGGTGGGGTCTGCGGACGACTGAAACCGCGCTCCGCCAGCGCGCCGCGCTCTCACAAGCCTCGCTCCAGGAGTGGCTGCGGGCACTGCAGAGGGAAGGCCGCGTCAGGGACATAACCCCGTTCTGGATTTTCAACGGCCTCGCCCTCGCCGCCCCGCGCGAGGTGATTGAGCAACTGGCCCAACGATCGGACGTGATGCGCGTTGACCTGAACCGCATACTCACCGCGCCGCACCCCCAGCCCACGCCTATCCCCGGCAACCTCGCCGTCATCGGCGCGCCGGAGGCATGGAGGCGTGGCATCACTGGCAAAGGCGTCGTCGTCGCCCTGCTCGATACCGGGGTTGACGCAGCTCATCCCGGCCTGTTCCCCAAATGGCGCGGCGGCGCCAACTCCTGGTTCGACCCTTACGGGGAACACCCGGACGCGCCGGTTGATCTGAACGGGCACGGGACGCAGGTTTTGGATGTGATTCTCGGAGGCGAGGCGCAAGGCGACCCGATTGGCGTGGCCCCCGAGGCGCGCTGGATCGCCGCCAAGATTTTCAACGACCGGGGCCGGGCGACGGTCGCCGCTATCCATCGCGCTCTGCAATGGGTGCTCGATCCCGACGGCGACCCCGCCACCGCCGATGCGCCGCACGTCCTCAATAACTCGTGGTCGTTCGCCAATATTGGCTGTGACCTCGAATTTGCGGACGACTTGCGTGCTCTGCGCGCCATCGGCATCCTGCCCGTCTTTGCAGCCGGCGCACGTGACCCCGTCAGTCCGGCCAACCTGCCTGGGGTCTTAGCGGTGGGCGCGCTCGCCGAAGATGGAAAGACGCTGTACTTCGACAGCGCCCGCGGCCCAGCGACCTGCGGCGGAGTACAGACTCTCTACCCCCAATTGGTCGCGCCCGGCGCGGACATCCGCACCACCGATCGTTTCGGATCGTCTACGCTGGACGAGGGGACGTCGCTGGCTGCTGCGCACGTGAGCGGCGCGCTGGCCTTGCTGTTGAGCGCCCATCCCGCGCTCACGGCCGACGAGCAAATGATCGCTCTGACGACTACCGCCACGGATCTGGGCGAGCGCGGACCGGATAACGAGTTTGGTTATGGACGTCTCAACATCCCTGCTGTCCTGGGTCGCCTCTCAAGCCAGGCCTCTCTATCTTTCATCTGGGTTATGTTGGGGGCCGTATTGGCGATTGTGTTAGCGGGGATTGTTTTGCGGCGCAGGCAGGAACGAGGCTAGAACGGTTCAAACCGACAGCAGCGCGGGCGCATTTCACGCCCCCAGCATCCGCCGCGCGTCCTCGTAGCCGAGTTTGATCAGGTAATCCGTCTGCTCCGGCCGGTACGAGAGGATCCACGCCGCCGAGATGCTTTCGCTCGGGGCGACGACGCGCAGTTGGACCGGGTGATGGTCGCTCCGGTCCCGGCCTTCGGCCACGCGCCGGTTCACTTTTTCCACCTGCTTCTGGTCGGCTTCGAACGAGGCCAGCAGCGCCAGGTCGAAGGCGTGCGCCGCGGCGTTGGCCATGTTGTCCGGCGCTGGGAGCTCGCGCGCGCCGGGCGGCGCGAGCAGCACCACGCAAATCTCCTCCGCGCCTTCGTCAATCGCCGGGCTGAGGGGCGTGTTCGCCGTCACCGCGCCGTCCCAGTAAATCACGCCGTCAATCTCCGCAACCCATTCGACGGTTTGTTATCTTCTCCGCCAGTCTGCTTCTCGATGGCGAGCCGCCAACCGCGCCCCCGTTGGCCGAGTCGCTATTCCGAGCGGCGGGCGTGCCTGTGGCGGCGGGGTGAGACTTCGGGCCGTCGGGCTGAGACCCGGCGGCCTTTCCGTTTTACGGGCCGCCTGGGACGTTGGCGGAGCACTCTGGCCGCCTGGCTGACGTTTGCCCGACTCTTCTACGCCCCTCTTGACTTCCAGAATGACTTATGATAATATCCCTTATAGAAAGCAAGGCAATAAACCAGCGGCGGGCTGAGTGCTAGAACACCCAACCCGCCATAGTCACAGCAAAAGGAATCTTTGCCATGACCGCCCCGAATACTACCACAACCCAAGCCCCCGCCGTCAGCGTCAAGCCCGTGGCCATCGTCTACGCAGTGACCGGAACTCGCCCCGCCCAAGTGACTGTAACCCGCACGGAGCGCGGCGACGTGCTGTATCAATGCCAGTGCCATCCCTTCGCCCTGTGGGGCGATTGCCCGCACGCCGAGGCCGTGCGCGCCGAGCGGCGCAAGCAGGGCCGGAAGTAGACCCTACCGGGCGGCCGGCCCCCACCCGCAGGCCGCCCTTTCCCCCGGAGAGTCAGACATGACAAAGAAGCAGACCGCAATCGTAACCGCCGATGCCGGCGACATGCAGAAGGTGATTGACCTGGCGCTGGACGGCTTGAAAAGCGAACACTCCCGCCGGGCCTATGAGAAGGCGCTGACAGACTTTCTCGCCTGGTACACCGCAGAAGGCAAGCCCGGCCTGAGCAAGGCGACGGTGCAACGCTATGTGAAAGACGAGTTACAGACTAAGGGACTATCCCCAGCCACAATCAATCAGCGTGTGTCGGCCATTCGCAAACTGGCGCAAGAGGCCGCCGATAACGGGCTGCTTGACCAGACCCTCGCCAACGGCATCGCGCGCGTGAAGGGCGTCAAGTCGGCGGGCGTGCGTGTGGGGAACTGGCTGACGCGCGCGCAAGCCCAAGCCCTGCTGGACGCCCCCGACGTGGGCACGCTCAAAGGGCTGAGAGACCGGGCGATACTCGCGGTGATGATGGGCGCGGGCCTGCGCCGTTCGGAAGTGGCGGCCCTGACGTTTGACCACGTGCAACAGCGTGAGGGCCGATGGGTGATCGTGGACTTGATGGGCAAGGGCAATCGTACCCGGAGCGTGCCTATCCCGTCGTGGGTGAAAGCGGCGCTGGACGGATGGGCACAGGCAGCCGGCGTCCAGCGCGGGCGTGTGTTCCGGTCAGTCCACAAAGGCGGCTACGTGGACGGCGAGGCCATGACGCCCCAGGCCGTGCGGGATGTGGTCGCCCACTACGGCGCGGCGTTGGGGCTAACAGTGGCGGCCCACGACCTGCGGCGCACCTACGCCAAACTCGCCCACACGGGCGGCAGCCGGCTTGACCAGATTCAGTTATCGCTAGGCCATGCGTCCATCCAAACAACCGAGCGGTATCTTGGAGTCACACAGGACTTGACCGACGCGCCCGGCGACCGGCTGGGGCTGAGGCTGAGCAAAAAGCGCGACAAGATGCGCTGACTTAAGGTAGAATGAAAACCGCCCGCGATGTAGGAAGCATCCGGGCGATTGACCACGCCGAAAGCGAAACGGGCGGCGAGGTGCTGAGATTGTAGCACACTCCGGGCCGCCCCTAAGCGTGGGCGGCTTTTTTGTTGGAGTCTATGCGATGGGCGTCAAATTCAAAAGACCAGGACCAGTGAAACCTTTTCGCATGGGTTTGACTCAGGCGGTGCACTGGATTCAGGACCGCTGGAATAATAAGAATTTTGGGCTAAGGTTGAACTTTTACACGCCACGAAATGGTAAGGCCGCGTGGGGGGGCGGCAACTGTCTTGTTACGGCGCATGAAGTCGGGCCCTCAAAAGTTATCTTTCGCCTTTGGAATTACAAATTCGACCCGCCCAACGCGGTAGCCCGTCAATCATGGGACAGGGTCTGCTTACTATTGCAGAAGAATTTTTCCGAACTGCCCTTGACGGAAGTGCCTGGGGCAGCAGACCCCATCGCTAATGAAACACTGTCATACTTTACATTTCAGGAAAAGGAAGCGGAGCGGGCGCGGCGGGCCAGCATGACGGAAGAGGAGGCCGTCAAGGAATTTTTAGGCGCAGAGCAACCGGCGGCGGGCAACGGGGACTCGCCTATGGGCTTTCCCCAAGTATCGATCAAACACCCTGACCCGGAAGCCGAAGAGCCAATACAAGAGTTTTTTGATGGGCTGACCTATTTCTTACAGCCTGATTTGCAACCTCGACCGCCACAACCAGCGGCGCCCTCGCCCACACCACAGCCGAAGCGCGAGGCCCAAAAACAAAAGCCGCAGACGATTAAAAAACATCGAAAAGCATGGCGGGTTATTTGCCAAACCAGGCGCGATTATCGGAAACGTTTTGACAGCGGGGATACGGCTAATCCTACCCCGAAGTTGGAAGATTTACGGGACGCGCTGCAGAGCAAAAGCATATGGTACTCAATCAGAACGATTGAGACGATCATCGCCGAAGGAGAGGCGGGGAAGTTGAAGTAAGACGAAATTTCCGAAATTTCGCTTTTTTCATAATCCGTTTGCTAGAGTGGTCATCGGAGAGTACAAACCGATGACCACTCTGATTTTAAGGCGAGACATCCCCAAGACTGAGAGACTCGTCATCAAAATCTGGCAGCCGGACAAGGCGGCTTTGAAGCGCATGGCCGAGGCCGAGGGGGAGCCGGTTGCCGTCATTGCCCGACGTATCATTCGGCGCGCTGTGCGCGAGTATATGGCCGCTAACGCCGGCGCAGCCTCGCCCCCCGCGCAATCCGGACCCGACCCAGCGGCGGTGAGCGTGACGACTGGCGGCAACGATGCGGCCTCGGTCTGACACCCGCCCTCCGCCCCTGCCGCCCGACCCGCTGGCTGACGTTCTGGCCGCCTGTTATCGGCGGCTGTTGGCGCAACTGGAGCGGGCCGAAGCCCAGCGCGCGGCGCAGCCCGCCGACCCGCCCGATGTGCAGCCCGCCGCCGAGCCTGAGACCACGCGGCCCGAGGTGGAGTCTGAGCAGGAGGGCGCACGGCGATGATCGCCGAGCGTGTGATAAATCGCCTCGGGCGCGGCGTGCCCATCGGCTCGGCTGAGATTGACGCCCTGCCCGACCCCTGGGCAGAAGCAGCGCGCGTCATGCTGGGGGCGAATGGCGCGGGCCGATGGGCCGCTTTCCTGGATTGGGCGAAAGCACGGCCTGACGGCGCGCAACTGATTGAGTCCGTGTACGCCGTTGACCCCGACGCCGATCCCCACGCGGTGAGCGAGGCCGCCGAACCGCAACCCGACGCCCCCGCCTGCCCCGAACTGCCGGAATATGCGCGGCTGACAACCGAACCGGCGGCGGGATGGGTTGACGATTACAGCCTCTATGCCGAGGCTCTTTCGCCCATGACGCCCCGACTCTTCCATGAGTCGGCGGCGCTGTGGCTGGCGAGTGTCGCCATTGCGCGGCGCATTGTGCTGAAAATGCCCTACGGTGATGTTTACCCCAACCTGTTCATTCTGTGGATTGCCCTCACGACTCTCTATCGCAAGACGACGGCGCTAGACGTGGCCCGCGGATTGGCGCGTAACACTTTCCCTTTTCTCATGGCGGCGCAGGACACAACCCCCGAAGCGTTTTTATCCGACCTCGCCGGGAAAGAACCGACCGGATGGGAAAGGATGACGGCAGAGGAGCAAGCCGCGTGGAATGCCGAGCGCAACTATGCCGCCGAGCGCGGATGGGTGATAGATGAGATGTCGGGGATGCTGGCGGGCGCGGGCAAGGACTACAACGCGGGACTCCTGGAGGCGCTGTTACGCTTCTATGACTGCGATTCCAAGTATGTCCGGTCTACGCGCGGGCAGGGGAGAGTCACCGTCAAAAATTCCTACCTGTGCCTGTTGGGAGCCTCGACTCCCGAAGTGCTGTCGGAGCATATCAACGCGGCGCGGCTGTGGGCGATGGGCTTTTGGCCGCGCTTTGCCCTTCTCACACCCGACGAGGGGCGGCCTGAATGGATAGAACCGCGCGGGGCTGACGATCCGCGTGATCTGGCAGACCAGCTGATGAGGCTTTTCAATCGGCTACCGGCGGCGACGTGGCCCACGCCCCCGCAAGCAATCACGGCGACTCTGGGCGCGGGCGTTTTCGACGCATGGACGAAGTTCAACAAGGCGCTGAGTTTTGACCTGTTGAATGATGACCTTGACGGGCGGCTGAGGGGCACGTATGGCCGCTTGCCGACTCAAGCGTTGAAAGTGGCGATGATACTCGCCGCGCTGGATTGGCCGCCTCACGCCCCGGCCCCTCGAATCGAACTCCCTCACCTTGCCCGCGCAATCGCCATCGTGGAGAGTTGGCGCGCGAGTGCCCATCGTGTCATCGTCAACGCAACGGCGAGCGAGTTTAGCCAGTTGACCAAGCGCATCCTCCGCCAGTTGGCAAAGCACGATCCGGGCGGCGCAACAGTGCGGGATTTGTGCCGGGCGATGGTAGACAAACGACCGGCGGAGATTGAATCGGCGCTGGCAGAATTGGTGACGGCGGGCCTTGCCGAGGAAGTTGAGACCAAGCCCGGCAAGCAAGGCGGGAGGCCCACAAAGCGTTACCGCCCGGCAAGGGGTTAGGTTTCGTCGTGTTTTGGTTGTGTCTAAATATACGACGAAACTAATAGAGAGAGACAGAACAAGGTTTTGGCGGTGCTAATGACAAAACCAAAACTGACGAAACCCCCGGCTGAGTGACCATGATAGACGTTGACCAGCTGAAAACTTCCGTTGACTTGCTGGCCCTGGCCGGGCGGGATACCTTCTTGCGCCGTGTGGCAGGCACGGCGGGCGGCGAATGGGCCGGGCCGTGCCCGTTCTGTGGGGGGCGTGATCGTTTCCGGGTGCAGCCCTACGCCCAGGGCGGCGGGCGCTGGCTCTGCCGTCATTGCACGGCGGGCAAGTGGGCTGATGCGCTGGCCTACGTTGCCCGGCGCGAGGGCCTGGACTTGCACAGCGGCCCGGACTTCCGGCGCGCGTGCGAACTGTTGGGGGCAGTGGACTCCCTGCCCCGACGCCCACGCCCCACACCCCCGCAACCTGACCGATCCGAGCCGCCCCCGGCGGAGTGGCAGGAAAAAGCGCGGCGTGTGATTGAACATTGCGAGCGCGAATTGTGGGGCGCGGATGGGGAGCGGCCGCGGGCCTGGCTACAGGCGCGCGGCCTGACGGCTGAGACCTTACGGCGCTGGCGGATTGGCTACAACCCCGGCGCGGGCAAGGGCCGCGAGATAGCCGGGCTATTTGTGCCATTTGGAGTCGTCATCCCGTGCGAGGTGGGCGGCCTGATCTGGTATCTCAAAACGCGGCGCGCGACCGGCGAGCCGAAGTATCTGCAAGTGAAGGGGAGTCGCCCGGCGCTG
>DAOTXG010000007.1:0-6599 GCA_034435515.1 Anaerolineales bacterium | reverse complement strand
GAGCAGCAGTTCCCCGGCCTGGTCAATGAATTATTGGCCAACGGCGCGACGCTGGTCAACGCCGGCAATGAGGCCGAGTTCTTTCTCTTCGGCCAGTGGCGCGGTCCCCATTACCGCTCCGCCATCGCCTCTATCGCCAGCAGCCGTCCGCTGCTGGAAACCGCCCTTTATCGGCGGCTGGCGGCCCGCTCCGGCGTGACTGTTCTCCAGGAGCGCGACGTCGTTGGCCTGAAGGTGGACGAGCGCGGCGAACGCGTGACTGGAGTGCGGGCGCGTGATCGAAGCCGGGCGTCCCTGAACGAGATCGAGATAGCGGCCGATCTGGTGTTGGACGCCAGTGGACGCGGGTCGAAGGCGCCCCAATGGCTGGACGGTCTGGGTTACACCCCGCCTCAGGAGACGGTCGTCAACGCGTTTCCGGGCTACGTCACGCGCATTTATCGGCGTCCGAACGGATACCGGGGTGGGTGGAAGACGCTGAACATCATCCCGACGCCGCCCGATAGCCCTCGCGGCGGAGTCATCATTCCACTGGAGGGCGGCCGCTGGCAGGTCGCCCTCGTCGGCCTGGGCCGCGACTATCCGCCGACCGACGAAGAGGGATTCCTGGCCTTCGCCCGCAGCCTGCCCAGCCCGCGGCTGTACGAGGCGATTAAAAACGCCGAGCCGCTCACTCCACCCTATGGTTATCGGCGCAACGAGAACCGCCTGCGCCACTACGAGCGGCTGCCAGGTTACCTGGAGGGGTTCGTCGCGCTGGGTGACGCCGTCTACACGCTGAACCCTGTGCACGCGCAGGGCATCACCGCCGCGGCGATGGGCGCTCAGGTGTTGGACGATGGCCTGAAGGCGCAACGGCGGCAGCGAGCGGCCGGCGACCTGACGAGCCTGGCCGAGTCATTTCAAAAACGGCTCCACGAGGCGCTGGATGAGGTCTGGCGCTCGATCACGCGCAGTGATCAACGTTGGCTTTCGACTGAAGTCGCTCACAGCGGCGTGATGGGTCGGCCGCGCGCTGTGGCTGGAGGTGGCCGCCAAGCGCCAGCGGCCGCCGGGTAGGATCAGAGTGGAACGACGACTGGTATGCCCGGTGAGAGGCGGAGGTAGTCATCATGAGAACCATTGATCGGGAAGAACTGAAAGCCAAACTGGAGCGGGGCGAGGCCCTCAAATTGATTATGGCGCTGGATCGCCATGCCTACGAGCGTATGCACCTGCCAGGCTCGTTGTATTTCGACCGGCTGGCCGAGGCCGCGGGGCGACTCAACCTCGACGACGAGATCGTCGTCTATTGCTCGAACCCGGCGTGCCATGCCAGTTGGGACGCCTACCACCTCCTGCGCAGCCGCGGCTTCAAGCGGCTGTATCGCTACGCCGGTGGGCTGGAGGACTGGAGCAATGCTGGCTACCCGCTTGAGGGGGGAATGGCCTGATCTCGCGGATGACTGTCAGCCGGCTGGGAGGCAGGTTTCACCTTTGGGCCCCGACTTTGCGTAGAGTAGAGTGAAAGGAGAGGCCCGCGATGGACTTTGACCTCGATTGCGATGGATTCGGGTTTGGCTGGTTTTTCCCGGCGCTGCTGGTGGGCAAGTTAATCGCCGACGCTTTTGACCGCCCCGAGCCGCGCGGCTGGCCGTACCCGCCGCCGCCCCCGCCACCCCAGCCGGTCCGGCGGCCCCAGCCAGAGCCGCAGGCTCGCGAAGCCGCCCCTGAGCCAGAGGCCTTTGTGCGCTGCCAGATTTGCGACCACTCGGTGAACGCCGCCTTCGCCTTCTGCCCGCACTGCGGCGCGCGGATCGCGCCCCCGACTTGCCGTTACTGCGGGCAACAGTTAGATAGGGAGATGGCCTACTGCCCGCATTGTGGCGGGCCGGCGAAGTGAGCAGTGAACAGTAGGCAGTGAACAGTGAACAGTGAGCAGTGAACAGTGAGCAGTGAACAGTGAGCAGCAGTGGCCGGAGATAACTGTTGACTGTTCACTGTTCACTGTTGACTGTTCACTGTTGACTGCTCACTGTTGACTGTTCACCGTTGACTGTTCACTGTTGACTAACCACAGCCGGCTTGGCTTTCACCAAGTGTCTTGGTTCACGCACGCGCCACACCAGCAACCCCAACCCGCACACTGCGAAGACGAGCGAGGCCACAAACAGCGTTGGGTAGTTCCACGTCTGCGCGATCCATCCGCCAAGCAGTGGGGCGATGAGCAGCGCCGGGCCGGTCACGGTGCGCGCCAGGCCAATGTAAGTTGGGCGCTCGGCTTCCGGGCCAAACTCCATCGCGATATTCAAATCGGCTAACACGCCGCCCGCGCTGCCAAACCCCATGAGCGCAAAGACGAAATAAAAACCCCAGGCCGCCGTCGAGAATAGCGCTACCCCCAGGGCAATCAGCCACAGGCTGGCCGCGATCTCCATCACCTGCTTGTGGCCCACACGGTCGCCAAGCGGCCCCCACACCGCGTAACCCACGACCCCCGCGCCGTACAGAATCCCGGTGTAGACCGCCGCCGCCGAGTCGGGCAGGTGGAAGTGGTCAACGGCATAGACCGCCATGAAACCAAAAGCCATCCCGCCCCCGTAGGAAAGCCACCGGCTAAGCAGGTAGGTGCGGAAGTTCGCGTTGCTCCGCAGGATGCCGGCGAGTCTTTGAACGTATTCGCGGTTGGAGTGGGGAGGCTGGGGTGGGGGGATGATGGCCGGCTCTTTAGTGAGCATGAAGAAGATTTGCGAGGCTGTGATGCTCACCGCGCCGACGGCGAAGCTGACCGCGAAATTCTGTGGGTAGGGCAGGCGGGCCAGCAACAGCGCCGCCAGCGCCGAGCCGCCCACGCCGAGCAACTGGCCGACGAGGAACCCGGCGCCGAAGAACCGGCCCCGGTGCGAGACCGGAATGACCTTGGCGATCATCTCCTGCCAGGGCGTGGCGACAATCCCGCTCCCGACGGACTTCCAGAGGATGAGCAGGATGAAGATGGCGATGGCGGTGGACCGGGCCAGCCCGTCGAGCCATATCACGGCGAAGGGCAGGACCAGGTAAGGAATGCGCTCAACCGCGCCCAGCACGGCGACGACCGGCAGTTTGCGCGGCAGGCGTTCGACGAAGGGCGCCAGGAACAGCTGCGGCAAGAACCAACCCGCGTCGGTGAGCGCCGGGATGAGGCCGATGACAAGCGGCGATTCGGTCAGGTGCGACGCGTACACGGGCAGGATGGCGTTGACCGACACGAAACTCGCGCCGAACAGCCAGGTCATGAGGTCCATCATGTTCACGATGAAATTGCGCCGGAAATGTTGGGCGATCTCCGGGTGGACGTCTGCTTCCGGGGCAAGGGCGAAGAAATTATCCAGCCGGGCTAAACCGCGTACTCGCATAAGAGTCTTTCCTTTTTGTCAACGGATTGAACGGATTTCACGGATTGAGAGGGGGATTTTACGCAATACGTAATACGCAATACGTATTGCGTATTACGTATTGCGTAGGTTGAGGTGAAGACTTCTCTATAGCCTCAAAGTTTTCTTTACCGCCAGCGGGTCGTCGGCGATGAGGCCGTCCACGCCGAGCGCGTTCAGGAGGCGGTACATGAGCGGGTTCTCGGTCTTCCAGAACCAGGCGAACACCTGCCGCCCCTGCCGGTGCGCCTGACCGATCAGGAATGGGTTGAGCAGAGCGAGGTCGGCCAGCGGGCAGGCGTATTGCGCCCCGGCGGGCGCTTTGCTCACCGTCAGCATTTTCTCGTCGTACAGCGCGCCGATCTTGGCCGTCGGGCTGAGCCGGCGCACGGTCTCCAACGACTTCCAATCGAACGACATGATGAGCGTGCGGTCGAGGTAGTCCGCCGCCGTGAGCGCGTTCAGCGCTTTGGCCTCGATTCCCGGATACAAGTGCGGCGACTTAATCTCCGCCAGCATCCAGACCCCGGCGGAGCGAGCCAGGTCGAGCGCTTCCTGAAACGTGGCCGGCGGCTCACCCTGGCCCGCGTCGAGCGCGCGGATTTGGGCGAGGGTCAGGTCCTTCACCGCGCCGCTGCCGTTCGTCGTGCGGTCAACCGTCTCGTCGTGCATGATGACGAGTTCGCCATCCTTAGTCATCTGCACGTCGAACTCGTAGCCGTCCACGCCGAGGGCGAGCGCGTTGCGAAAGGCCGCCAGCGTATTCTCCGGCGCGTATTTGGGACCGCCGCGGTGGGCGATGAGTTTGAGTTTGGAGTTAGAGTTAGAGTTAGAGTTAGAGAGAGGAGGAAAGGGCATAGGATTTTATTGCCCAGCAAGTTGTGTTATGGCCTGGGCCAATTCAATGCGGTCGGCGGGAAGTCCATGAATCCACATGTCCAATCTGGCAAGTACACCGCGTTGGAAGAAGCCCATTTCGACAAACTCGGCAGTCGCTTGACGAACTAACCCCACTGCGTTTCTTAGCTGTTCGGCTGTTATCATGGCGACCTCCCATACGCAGGCGACTCAGATTAAGATCATCTGCTCAATCTGCGTAAATAACCTGGCGCCTCTCAGGGCCTACTGAGACAATAGAAATACGGACACCTGTGAGATCGCCAATCCGCTGAAGGTAATGCCGCGCCGGGGCGGGCAAGTCCGCGAGGATGCGCGCCCCGCTTACGTCTTTGCTCCAGCCCGGCATCTCCTCGTACACCGGCTGGAAGGGACTCAGGTCGGCCGGGCCGAGGGGCAGTTCGGCGTGGGTCTGGCCGCCGCTGGTGTAGGCGGCGCACAACTTCACCGTGTCGAGGCCGGAGAGCACGTCCATCTTCGTCAGCGCGATTTCGGTCAGGCCGTTGACGCGGATGGCGTAGCGCAGCAGGACGAGGTCGAGCCACCCGCAGCGGCGCGGGCGGCGCGTGACCGTGCCGAACTCGTCCCAGGGATTTGCGCCAGTGCCGCGCAGCCGGTCGGCCTCCGCGCCGAAGACCTCGGTGGGGAAGGGGCCTTCGCCCACGCGCGTCTGAAAGGCTTTGGTCACGCCGACGACGCGCCCGACGAACTGCGGCCCCACGCCCAGCCCGGTGAACACGCCGCCCACGGTCGGCGACGAACTGGTCACAAAGGGGTAAGTGCCGTGGTCCACGTCGAGCAGCGTGCCCTGAGCGCCTTCGGCGAGGACGACTGCGCCCGCCCGCAACTGTTCGTGAAGGTAGAGCGAGGCGTCGGCGATGTAGGGCGCGAGGCGGCGGGCGTATTCGGTGTACTCGGCGGCGATGACGGCCAGGTCGAGCGGCGGCTGGTGGTACACGCCTTCGAGCACCTCGTTGTCGCCGTGGATTTCGTCGGCGATGCGGTCGCCCAGGTGCTCGGGATCGAGCATCGCCTCCATCCGCACGCCGCGCCGCGCGATTTTGTCGGTGTAGGCCGGGCCGATGCCGCGCCCGGTCGTGCCGATCCTGCCCCCCGTCCCGCTGCGCCGCGCCTCTTCGGCGCGGTCGAGCGCGATGTGCACGGGCGTGATGAGATGCGCCGAGGCCGAGATTTTGAGCCGGGCGGGCGAGACGTCTAGGCCCGCCTGCCGCAGGCTGTCCATCTCCTCCAGCAGGCGCGCCGGGTTGACGACCATGCCGTTGCCCAGCACGCCGACGACGGCGGGGTGAATCAGGCCCGACGGCAGCACGTTCAGTTTGAAAATCCGCTGGCCGGCCCCCGGCTGGGCATCGGCGACGGTGACGGTGTGCCCGGCGTTGTCGCCGCCGGAGTAACGGGCGGCGACCTGAGCATTTTGCGCCAACACGTCGGTGATGCGGCCTTTGCCTTCGTCGCCCCACTGCGCGCCGAGGATGATGTGGAGAGGCATAGCGGTTCCCTTACGCAATACGCAAGACGTATTGCGTATTCCGTATTGCGTAGTTCTAATAGGCGCCATTTCCAAACAGCACTCGCGGGATGGTGCGCAGCATGATCGTCAGGTCCAGCCCCAGCGACCAGTTTTCGATGTAGTAAATGTCCAGCAGGCACATCTCGTCGAAGGAGAGATCGCTTCGCCCGGAGACCTGCCACAGCCCGGTGATGCCCGGCGACACTTCCATCCTTTGCCGATGCCAGGGCTGGTATTGCGCCACTTCCTCCGGCAGGCCGGGGCGCGGCCCGACCAGGCTCATCTCGCCGCGCAGGACGTTGATCAACTGCGGCAGTTCGTCCAGACTGGCGCGGCGGAGGAAACGCCCGACGTGGGTGAGGCGCGGATCGTCTTTGATTTTGAACAGCGGCCCCGAAGCCTCGTTTAAATTTCTGAGCAGCTGCTTTTCATCTTCCGCGCCTTGCCGCATGGAGCGGAATTTGTAGATCGAAAACCGCCGGCCGTTCTCGCCGACGCGCGTCTGGCTGAAAAGCGCCGGGCCGGGCGATTCGAGCCGGATGGCGAGGGTGACGATCAGCGCCAGCGGCGCGGCGACGACCAGACCGAGGAGCGCCAGCCCGATGTCGAGCGCGCGCTTGACCAGCCGCCCGGCGCGGGGGATGGTGGCCTCTTTGATGCCGATGAGCGGGATGCCGCCGATGTCGTCGAAGTCCACGCGGTTGAGCGAGAGTTGAAACAGGTCGGGCACGACGCGGGCGCGCACCAGGTGGATGATCTGGCGCTGGTACATCCACGGC
>DAOTXG010000006.1:0-3753 GCA_034435515.1 Anaerolineales bacterium | reverse complement strand
GGCAGGAAGCGTTCGAGCAGTTCTTCCTTGCTCAGGCGGAAGTATTCGTGGCCGGGGTCGAGATAGTCGCCGCAGTAGATGAGGTGGTCGCCGCCGTAATATTCGGGTTTCATATAGTTCGTGTGCTCGACCATCGCCAGGAAGGGAAAGCCGGCTTCTTTGGGCAGGTTGTGCCAGTAGAACCGGGTCAACCGGCGTTTCAGCGCGATCACCATCACCACCGCGCCCATGGACTTGAGCGCGCGCAGTTTCGCCGCATACGCGGCCGGCA
The DNA here is from genome assembly GCA_034435515.1 of Anaerolineales bacterium. Taxonomy (GTDB): domain Bacteria; phylum Chloroflexota; class Anaerolineae; order Anaerolineales; family UBA6663; genus DATDRS01. Next base: position 3,482 of record DAOTXG010000006.1, on the reverse strand, counting down.
GGTCGGGCGTGATTTGCGCCATCAGCGCGGGGGAGGAGGTGGAGATGACGGCGTCGAATGGCTGGGAAGAATCTCCGGCCTCGACCAGCAAGGGAGATTGGTAATTGGTAATCGGTAATTGGTAATTGGAGATTGGACGCCCTGCGGACGGGAGATTGGAGATTGGAGATTGGAGATTGGGATTTACCCTGATCCCCGTCACGGGGCAATTCAGCCGTATCTCGCCCCCTTGCTGTCTCACCCGTTCAGCCAACTTATCGAGGAAAGCCTGAAAGCCGCCGACGAACGTGCCCAGGCGGGTGGTGCGCGCGTGCAGCCGCGCCCAGAGCCAGGCCATGTTCACCACTTTCAGGTTCTCCTCGCCGAATTTGCCGACGAGCAGAGGCCGCCACAAGGTTTCGTACACGCGCTGGCCGTACCAGCGGCGCGCCCACTCGGCGGCGGTGACCTTTTCGAGCGGCTGCCACCACGGCGTAAAGCGGAGGTAGGCGGTGGCTGCGCCGAAGCGGAACATATCGAGCAAGGAAAAATTGAACAGGAAGAATTTCAGCGCCATCAGCGGCGAGTCGAGCGGCTCGAACTTGCCGTTGACGTAGACGACCGTGTAGGGGCGGGGGAACAGCACCTGGTCGCTCCAGCCCAACTCCCGGATGAGGCCGAGGATGGCTTTATCGGAAGCGAACCAGTGGTGATAGAATTTTTCGAGCGTCCACGCCCAGTGGGGGGCCTTGAACCCGGCGGCCAGGCCGCCCACCTGGGGCGCGCCCTCGTAAATTGTCACAGGATGCCCCGCGCGGGTGAGGTCATAGGCGGCGGCGAGGCCGGCCGGCCCCGCGCCGATGATGGCGATCCTGAGCGAAGTTCCTGTGCTCATGTTGACTGGCTTCCTCTTTAGCTTTATAATATACACAACAAAAACTTGATTTTTCAAGTTTCCCCCCGGTGTAGTCGTGCCCGACTGATGGGCGCGGGTTGGGTTTCAGGTGCTGAGAGCCTGTATAAAAGCATCCCCAACTAGCCGGGGCGGTTTTATTTAACCGCCTGTGTAGTCAGTCAATTGAACCTTGTCTCCCAGATAGCCCAGCAGAGCGTTTTCTTCGAGATGCTCGCTGGCCGCAGCCCCGGCCAACATATCCGCTACCTGCAGGCCGTCTTCTTCGCACGCTGGCCGCATGGCTGTACGTTTCAAGTAAACTGCTCCACCGCGCAAGCGTTCCGAAATCGTCACCCTCAGTTTGCGTGCCAATGCCGCCTCATCCCGATTGCCGTCTATGAGGAGGGTGGCTTTGTTGAGCGTGTGCTTGGGCAGTTGGCTGACAACCTCCGCCGCGAAGCGCGCAATCAGGACATCGCCGCCCATAGTCTGAAACTTCCGCTCAAGTTTGTGTTTATCCACCCGGAACACAACCCCCATAAACGCAGTTTTCGCAAGGGCGGTGAAGAACGGACGCTTGATCAAGCGAGAAGCGCTCGTAAAGTGGAAACAAAAATTGGCCCTCAGTTGATAATCAACGCGCAATCGTGTCAAGGCCTCTGTAGCGGACGGCGGGCAGGTGACGCAAGCAAAGGCGATGAAGCGTGACGAGGCCCGTCGGAATTTGAATCCTGCGTCTCCTGACCAATCCAAGTAAAGTGTGCCCATCTATCCACTGCTCGGCTCACTGGACGCTTCTACGTCTTTGAATTCCTGATATTCTGCCCGCACTTTGCCCCAACTCAATCCCTCGCGCGCCATATAGTACGCGCCAAGCAGCGTAATGGGCAGCCAGAGCGCGGCGTGCAGGGTGAGCGTGTAGCCGGCGGCGACGCCCGGCGCGACGCCATAGGCGGCGAGCACGGCGATGCCCGGCGCGTCGAACGTGCCGACGTAGCCCGGCGCGGAGGGGATGGTCGTCGCCAGATTGACGATGCCGTTCATCAGCATCAAGGCGAAGAAGGATATGCTGAAATCGAAGGCGAAGGTGACGAACCAGTATTTGGCGGTTTCGAGCAGCCAGATGACGACCGAGGTGAGAAAGACCATGAAGATGCTGCGGGGCGAACGGAGGGCTTCGAGGCCGGCCCAGAAGCTGATGAGCAGCCGGGTGACTCGCTCGCGGAAGCGCCCAGGGACGAGCGGCATGGCGAAACGGTAGTACAGGCCGAGCGACTGGTGGGGGAACATCGCCGCCAGCAGGAAGGCGACCAGCGCGCCCGCGAACGCCGCCGTGCCCCACAGCGCGACCGTTTGAATGCTCCCGGCGAGGCCCGATTCCCCCGTCAGGCGCGCCAGCCCGCGCAGGTTGAAGAACACGAACATGAGCATGACGACCCCGTCGAAGATGCGCTCGACGACGATGGTGGCCAGGCTGGCGCTCACGCGCACGCCCTGCTGGCGGCGCAGGACGTACGCCCGCAGCACTTCCCCAGCGCGGGCCGGGTAGATGTTGTTGCCCATGTAGCCGATGGCGACGACCGGGAACATGGCGGAGGTGGGGATGACCTTGATCGGTTTGAGCAGGTAATGCCAGCGCCACGCCCGCGCCCACACGCCCACGAAGTACACTGCCACGCCGGGGATCAGCCACCCATAATGGGCGGTCTTCAGCGCCGCCCACACGTCGTCCAGTTTCAGGCTGCGCAGGGCCAGCCAGAGAAAGACCAGGCTAATCAGCACGCCCAGCCAGAATTGCCAACGCTTCATCTTGAATTGCGGCTCCAGTGTTTGTCAACGGATGGAACGGATTTCACGGATGATGCGCCTGGTGCTCAACTATTCTGACCGGCGATTAACGTGCGACGCACTGTAGAAGTGCGTCGCACGTTGAAATGGTCAAGACACGAGGGCGCACAAACAAACGGCGGGGCTTGGCCCCGCCGGACGACTATCAATGGCGATTATACCATTTCGATTGGTCGCCCCGCTGGCGAATAAAAATGAGCGAGGCGCTCGTCCGCGCCTCGCTCATGGATGGTCCGATATTCAGTTGTGGGTTAAGCCGCCGCCGGCTGCGGCAGCATTTTGTCGAGGACGATCTCGAGCGCGCGGGTATGGCAGCACCAGCGGTGCATGATGAAGAATTCACAGTCGCAGTGAAAAGTACCGTTGTCGAAACCCACCTGATGGGGGTTGTTATCGCCACTGAATGTGACGCTGAACTGGTTAAAGCGGAAGCGTTCGCGTTCCTCGGCGTAGCGCTTGGCCTTGGCAATCTTACCCGCGTAATCCATCATGTTAACCTCCAGGGTGAGAGAATGGGGGAATAAAAAAGCACGCGGGCGCAGAGACGCACGACGTGCTTTTCAAAGCCTATTCCTTTGCTGGGTCAGCGATGCTCGGCGCATAAGGCCGTAAATCCCTCCGGTTAAACTTGATGCCTGATAGTATAAGCCGACTCGCCCGGCGAGTCAACTGCCGGAATCCCTACGCTTGGGGGTGATAAATGTCCTCGTTAGATTAATGGTTGGTTAGATATTCAAAAGCGCTATCCTTAGTTCCGCAC
>DAOTXG010000005.1:0-3911 GCA_034435515.1 Anaerolineales bacterium | reverse complement strand
TACTGGTCGGGTCTCCGGCCAACGCTGAGCCTTACCTGGGCGAGCTGCGAGCGATGACGCGCCTGTGGGGCTTGGAGAGCGCAGTGCACTTCTGCGGGCATGTGAGCCAGGAAAGCCTGGGGGCCTACTACCACGTCGCGTCGGCCTTTGTCTGCATGAGTGAGCATGAGGGGGTCTGCCTCCCGCTGGTAGAGAGCATGTACTGTGACGTGCCTATTCTGGCCTACCGGACAGGCGCAGTGGCTGAGACATTAGGCGATGCCGGCCTTCAGTTCAGTGAAAAACGTTACGACTGGATGGCCGAAACTCTAGGCGTTGTTTTGAAACAGCCAGAGCTTCTGCAAAAGATTACGGCCAGGCAGAGAGCACGGCTGCCATCTTTCACACGTGAGGCGGCGGTGGCTGCTCTTTCCAGGTGGGTGCAAAGTCTTGAGGCTTAGACAGCACACTGTGGCGACCTGGTTGCATGTGAGCGCGGGTTACGCGCCCATCATCGGCGGCGGAGAAAAGTATATTCAGACTATGTCCGAGCGTTTCGTTGAGGCGGGGGACGATGTCGTGGTCGCCACGACGAACGCGGCCTGCGCTGAACACTGGTGGGATCCACGCCAGCCCGCGCTTCAACCCGGCGTGGATTACTTGAACGGCGTTCGAGTCATTCGTTCACGTGTCGCCCATTTGCCCGCGGCGCCTTACTCTTGCTTGCTCGTGCGCCGTCTGGCCGGATGGGTTCCGCCACGCGACGAATTTATTCCTTTGCTCAACACGCTAGGCAACTACTTGCCGTGGATTCCTGGTTTTGAGGGTGTACTGGAAAAGCAGGCCTGGAATGCGCAACTGGTGCACGCCATTAACGTCATCTGGGAAGGACCCGTGCTGGCCGCTCACCGTTTCGCCCGGCGGCGCGGCTTGCCCTTCGTCTTCACACCCTTTCTGCACATTGGCGAGCCGCAAGTGGAGCGTTACTATACTCGCCCGCATCAACTGCGCCTGCTGCGCGCGAGCGATGCCGTCATCGCGCAGACCGAACTCGAAGCTAACGCGCTCATCCACCGGGGCGTTCCAGCCCATCGCCTCCATATGCTCGGAATGGGCGTGGACTTGGACACATTGCATGGGGGAGATGCAGAACGTTTCCGTCAACGCTATGGGATTCGCGCCCCCCTGGTGACTTTTATGGGCGCAGTCACTTACGACAAAGGCGCCGTGCATTTGACTCAAGCCATGCGCCGTCTGTGGCAACGGAATCAGCAGGCTACTTTGGCCCTGGCGGGCCGCGCCATAGCCGTGGGCGGTTACAATCGTTTCTTTGACCAGCTATCAGGGGATGAGCGGCAACGCATTCTTCGGCTGGGGGAAGTGGCTGGCGAGCTCAAACAAGACTTGCTGGCCGCAACCGATGTGTTTGTCATGCCATCACGCGTCGACGCTTTCGGCATCGTTTTTCTGGAGGCCTGGGCGTATGGTATCCCCGTAATCGGCGCGGCGGCGGGTGGTATCCCCGGTGTGATCGAACATAATGTTGATGGCCTGCTGGTTCCCTTTGGCGACGTGGATAAGCTCGCGGACTCTATTGCTGATCTGCTTAATGATCAGGCGAAAGCCTGCGCCTTCGGCGCGCGGGGCCGGGCGAAAGTTGAGGCCCGTTACACGTGGGATCGGGTCTACTCTGATTTGCGCGCCATTTACACACGGCTGGCGAGCGGCTGACCATGCGCGTCCTGCAAGTCGTCCATCAAAGCCTCCCTCGCTGGGTCGGCGGCACCGAACTGTATGCTCACCAGTTGGCTCAGGCCCTGCTGGCGCGCGGCCACGATGTGCAAGTGTTCGTACGCGAAGACGACGGGCGCGGCCTGACGCACGACCGATTTGAAGGCATCACCATTCATCGTATCCATACACCTCCCAAAAATGACCGCGCTAAATTCCAGGCCACTTTTGGCGACCGGGATGTAGAACGCGGCTTTGAGCACGTCCTGGCGCATGTCCAGCCTGATCTGGTTCATTTCCAGCATTTGCTGGGGATGCCTGCGGCCTTGTTCTGGCGCGTGATCCAGGCCGGCCTGCCCACGGTCATTACCCTGCACGATTACTGGTTTATCTGCGCCAATACCAAACTCCTGACGAACTACCATCAGCGCCTTTGCCGGGGGCCGCGCGCCTGGCTCAACTGCGCCCTGTGCGGCTTCGCTCGCGCTGGGACTGTCTGGGCTGCGCCGCTGGCTCCCGCAGTCGCTCCGGTTTTTGCGGCGCGCGACTTCCGGCTGCGGCAGATTCTCCGGCGGGCCGATTGTCTGATTGCGCCAACTGAGTTCGTGCGCCAAATTTATATTGAACACGGTGCACCAGCCGCGCGAATGCTCGTCGTCGAGCACGGCATTGAACCACCGCCCATCGTCCCGCCGCCTCTGGCCCCGGAGGCGCCGTTGCAGGCGGCCTATATTGGCAGCGTGGCGCGGCTCAAAGGGGTGGATGTGCTCGTGGCGGCCTTCAACGCCTTGCCGCCGGAGGCGCGCTTGTGGATTGCGGGCGATCTGACGCGTGAGCCGGAGTATGTGAGAGAATTGCGGCAGATGACGAGCCATCCCGGGATCGCGTATCTAGGCCAGATTGACCGGCGCCAATTGTGGGAATTACTGGGGCGCGTGGATGTGGTCGCCGTGCCTTCGCTCTGGTACGAGGTGTCTCCGCTCGTCGTGCAGGAGGCCTTTGCCATGCGGCGGCCGGTCGTGGCCTCCCGCCTGGGGTCTTTGGCGACTTTGGTGCGCGACGACGTGGACGGGGTGCTCACGCCGCCAGGGGATATCCAGGCGTGGTCGCAGGTTCTTTTGGCCCTGGCGCGTGACCGGACCCGCTTGATGCGGTTACAAAACGGCATCCGGCCTGTGAAGACGCTTGCTCAGCACGTGGCTGAAATCGAGGACGTGTACGCCAGGGCCAGACACGAGGCGCGGCCGGGCTGATTGCTTCTGAAAAATTCCACTCCATGAAATTGATTATTCAAATCCCCTGCTACAACGAGGCCTCCGTCCTCGCGGCCACCGTGCGCGCCTTGCCTGAGGCCGTGCCTGGCATTGACGAGGTCGAATATCTTGTGATTGACGACGGCAGCGCCGATGCGACCGGCGAGGTGGCGCAGACAGCGGGGGTCCATCATGTCGTGCGGCTGCCGGTCCATCGCGGACTGGCGCGGGCCTTCGTCGCCGGGTTGGAGGCGTGCCTGAAGCGCAGGGCCGATGTCATCGTCAACACCGACGCCGACAACCAGTACCTGGGTGAGGACATCGCCCGGCTCATCGCGCCAATCCTCGCCGGCCAGGCCGAGCTCGTCATCGGCGACCGCCAGGTGGCGCAGGTGCCAACTTTTTCCCCGCTCAAGCGCTGGCTGCAGGGACTGGGCAGCGCGGTGGTCGCCCAGGCCTCCGGGTTGCACGTCCCGGACGCGACGAGCGGGTTTCGTGCGTTGAGCCGCGAGGCTGCCCTGCGCACGCTGGTGTTGAGCAACTATTCGTACACGCTGGAAACGCTCATCCAGGCCGGTGCGCGCCAGATCGCCGTCCAGTACGTGCCCGTGCGCACCAATCCGCCCACCCGCTCCTCGCGCCTGATGCACAACCTGTATCATTACCTGACGAATTCGGCGGGGACGATCGTGCGCGCCTATGCCACCTATCGCCCGCTGCCAGTGTTCTTTTCCATCGGCGGCGTGATGGCCGGCGCCGGCGTGCTGGTGGCGCTGCGCTTCCTGTATTTCTATCTGGTTGGCGAAGGCGCCGGACACATCCAGTCCCTCATCCTCTCGGCCATCTTGCTCATCGTCGGGTTCCAAATCGGCCTGATCGGCCTGATAGCCGATCTGATCAGTTCCAACCGCAAAATCCTGGAAGAGATCGTCTACCGCCTGCGGCGGC
>DAOTXG010000004.1:0-11288 GCA_034435515.1 Anaerolineales bacterium | reverse complement strand
ATCTATGCCCGCCTCCAAGCGGGCAAAATCTGGATCGAGGTTGACTGGACAGAGCGTGGGGTCGCGCGAGAATTAATGGAGGCAGGCGTGCCAAAAGACGATATTGTGCTCGCCTTCCACCCCCCGGAAAAGCGGCGATACACCGAATTTGCCGTGGCTTAGGCAAGTTTCCTCACCCGTTGACCGCCGCCAACGCCGCGCCCACGCCCGCGCCGAACTGCACCGGGTAGCCCAGGTCGTGCAGCGTCCGCTCCAGCGCGGCGAGCGCGACGACGACGTACATCGGCTGGGCCATGTGCCCCATGTGGCCGACGCGCAGGAGTTTGCCGTGCAGTTCCTTCAGCCCCCCGGAGATGACGACGCCGTAACGCTTGTTCATCAGCAACTTGATCTCATCTTCATTCAACCCCTCCGGCACTTTGATCGCCGTCACGCAGTTGGCCATGATGGACTCGCGCGCCGGCCACAATTCCAGGCCGAGCGCCCGCGCCCCCGCGCGGCACATGCGGGCGGCGAGGTCATGCCGGGCGAAAGAGTTCTCTAATCCCTCCTCCAGCCGCATCGCCAGCGCTTCGTGCAAGCCCACGATATTGGCGACGAAGGCGGTGAAAGGAAAGCGCCCCTCGCCCAGCCAGCCCTCTTTCCAATCCAGCAGCGAAAGATAGCCGCGCCGCAGCGGGTTGGCTCGCTTCAGCATTTTCTCCCACGCCCGTTCACTCACGGCGACCAGCGCCGAGCCGGGCACGCCGCCCAGGCACTTATGCGGCCCGGCCACCGCTACGTCGAGGCCCCATTCGTCCATCTCCACCGGCGCCCCGCCCAGCGACGAGACGACGTCCACGATGATGAGCGCGCCATGCTCGCGCGCCAGCGCTGCAATCTCGCGCACCGGGTTGACTGTGCCGGACGGCGTCTCCGAGTGGACGACGGCGATCATTTTTACGTCGCCCTCGCGCCGGAGCACCTTCTCGACTTCGGCGGGGTCAATCGCGTCGTCGTAAGGAACGGTCAGTTCGACGACCTGCCCGCCGTACCGCTCGAAGTAGCGCCGGTAGCCCGCGCCGTAGACGCCGGAGACGAGGTTGAGGCACTTGTCGCCTGGCTCGACGAGGTTCGCGGCGGCGGCTTCCAGCCCCAGCACCGCCTCGCCCTGCATGATGAAGGCGTCGTGCTGCGTGCGGAAGATGCGCCGCAGTTGCCCGGTGGTCTCGCGGAAGACCTCTTGAAAGTCCGGGTCCTGATGATAGAGCGGCGCGCGGGCCAGCGCCAGCGCCACGCGCTCGTGGATGCCCACCGGCCCCGATCCCATCGTGAACTTCACTTGCGGCGTGGGCAGGCGCAGCGCGCCGCCATCTCTGGATACCAAAACACTTTGAGTACTTATCTCCATTTCGCGTCACCTTTCCCGCCTATTATCCATCTTCTGGCGATTCTGTGCAGTCCGCTTTTGGGCCGCTGGTATGCACGCAAAGTTTGTCAGCAGTTGCACTGCTGACAGCGTCTTTGCCGCAGTGCAACTACGGCAGAACGGGTTGTCTGAACGTTTGTGTGTACACCGCACTGCTCCCCGCCCCTGCTCACGTTATAATCTCTCTTATGACCCGCTGGATTCACCGCCTCCGACCGTATTTCCTCCTCGCGCTTCTGGCCCTGCCGGCGCTGTGGCCGTTCACGCACCTGGGGCTGCCGCGCACCAATGACAACCTGCCCCATCTTTACCGGGTGGTCGAACTGGATCGCCTCGTCCGGGAGGGTGTGCTGTTCCCCCGTTGGGCGCCCGACCTGGTGCACGGCTATGGTTATCCGGTCTTCAACTTCTTTCCCTACCTCGGCCACTACCTGGCGGAGATTTTTCACCTGCTGGGCCTGAATTTTCTCACGGCGTTCAAAGCCGCCTCTGTGCTCGTCTTGCTCTGCACTGCCTGGTTCGCCTTCCGCCTGGGGCGCGAATACTTCGGCGAGGCCGCCGGTCTGGTGACCGGGACGGCCTATCTCTACAGCCCCTTTATCCTCTACGATACGCACATTCGCGGCTCGCTGCCCGAACTGCTGGCGCTCGCGCTTCTGCCGCTGGCCCTGTTGTATTTGCGCCAGGCCGCGCACGGCAGCCGCCGGGCCGTGGTCTGGGCCGGCGCCTCCCTGGCCGCCTGCCTCTTCTCTCACCACGGCGTCACGCTGCAAGCCATGCCGTTCCTCGTGTTGTATGGGTTGTTTGAATACACACTGGGAAAGCGCTTTAGTCATTGGAGGTCGGGACGCTTGCGCAGGATTTGGGATTTGTCCTGCCTCATTCTTCCTTTTGTCATCGCGCTGCTCCTCTCCGCCTTCTTCTGGCTCCCCGCCCTCGTCGAGGCCCGGTACGTGCAGACCGAGCGCGGCACGCTCAACAGCGCGATGATCTACACGAACCAGTTCTTCTCGTCGGGCGAGTTTCTGGCCCTGCCGCGCCTGCCCGTTGACCCCGACCTGCTCAACCCGCCCGTCCGACACTCCCTGCCGCAAGCCGCGCTCGTCCTCTCCATGATCGGCCTTATCGTTTTATTCCTACGCCCCCGCTCCGCCGCCCCCCTGCTCCCCAGCCTCGTTTTCTTCGCTGTCGCCGCCCTCCTCGCCACCAGCCTTATGCTCCCTCCCTCCCGCCCGCTATGGGATAACGCGCCGCTCTTGCGCCTCACGCTATTTCCCTGGCGCTTGCTCGGCCTCATCTCCCTCTTTGTTGCCCTCCTCGCTGGCGCTGTCTTTGCAAATTATCACTCCAAGACAAGGCAGGGCGATCCTGGTGGTCACCCACTGGTGAGCGGGGGCCAAGGGGGGGAACGAGGCGGGGAGTCGGGCGGGGACAAGCCGGGCGGGGGCACGCTTCGCGCCTGCCCCTACAGACTTGGGATTTGGGATTTGGGATTTGGGATTTGGGATTTCTCCTTACTCCTTACTCTCTTCGTTTTAGTTCTCGCCGGCCTCCCCCTTGCCTCGCCGCCCTTCGAGCCGACGCCCGCCGCGCCCACCCTGGCCGACGTGGCGGAGTTTGAAATCCCGCCCGACTTCATCGGCACGACGACGGTCGGCGAATATCTGCCCGCGTGGGTGAGGCAATTGCCGGACACTTCCGAAAACCGGACGAAACTGATGCGCGGCGAGGCCATTCAATACTTTGGCCCGCTCCCGCCAGGGGCGCAAGTCGCCGTCGCCGCCGCCGGCGCGCGCGGCCACACCTTTAGCGTCACTGCGGCCCGACCGTTCACTTTCGTCTACCGGACGTTTTACTTCCCCGGCTGGCGCGCGACACTGGACGGAACTTCTGTGCCTGTGCGGATCACCGACCCCGAAGGCCTCATGGCCGTTGACGTGCCGCCCGGCAATCACACGCTTGCGTTTCAATTCGGCGGGACGCCGCCGCGCGTGATAGGAACGGTGTTAACGTTAATTGGTCTGGTCGTGTGCTTTGCGTTGTTGGTAATTGGTAATTGGAGATTAGAGATTGTCTCTTCGGCGCTCCCTCGCTCCCCCGCTCCCCTGCTCCCCCGCTATCCTGCCCTTTTCAGCCTCGCCGTCGCGTTGGCGCTTGCCCGTCCGCTGCTTTACGACGCCGGATACACGCCGCTGCTCCGGCGCGGGCTGACCTCCGACGGGCTGACCGGCATGACACATCCGCTCAACCAGGATTTCGTGGGCGAGTTGACGCTGCTGGGATGGGAGGCAGAACGCGAGGTTATCGGAGCAGATGATCCGCTGACAGTCAATCTCTATTTCAAGGCCAACCACAAACTCGGCGTGGCCTACGGGTTTCAGGCCAGACTGGTGGACGAGGACGGGCTGACGTGGAACGAAGCCGACACGCCTCGCCCGCGCGACTGGCGCTTCACTCCCGGCACCGACTTCTGGCCGGAGGACCAGTACATTGTCGAGTCGTACATCTTGACGCCGCTGGCGGGGACGCCGCCAGGCGAGTATGTCGTCGAGGTCAAGGTCTTCGCCTACTACAATTTGCAGAGCATCGGGGCGACGCGCCTCGGCCCCGTGGCGATTGACGCTCCCGGCTATCGCTTGTGCCGGGACATGGGCGAGGCTGGCGTCGATTCGCTCTCGGAGGGGCTTATATTGCAGCACGCGGAGTTCAGCGCCCGGCAGGCGGCGCCTGGCGAGGCCATCACCGCCTCGCTCTGCTGGAGCGCGAGCGCTTCTCCGACGACTGATCTGGCTGGGGAGCTGCGGCTCGTGGATGCGCAGGGCAGCGCAGCGGCGGCGCAGGCTTTCGTCCTGGGGGGCCGCTACCCGACGTCGCGCTGGGGCGCCGGCCAGACCGTGCGCGACCAGGTAAAAATTTCTCTTCCGGCCGCCGTCGAGACCGGCGACTACCATTGGGAAATTCAAGTTGGCGAGCGCGCGCTCACGCTCGGCGCATTGCACGTCACCGCGCCCGAGCGTGTGTTCACCGCGCCGCCCGTCGAACACGCGCTGGAGGCTAACCTCGGGCCGGTGACGCTGGTCGGGGTCAACCTGCCGCGCGCGGCTGTGAGTCCGGGGCAGCCTGTGTCGGCGGCCCTGGTGTGGAAAAGCAATCAGGTGATGGCGAACAGTTATCACGTCTTCGTCCACCTCCTGAACGACGACGGCGCGCTCGTGGCGCAATCGGACGGCGCGCCGGCCGACTGGACGCGCCTGACCACTGGCTGGCTGCCCGGCGAGTTCGTGAGCGAAACGCGCGCGCTGAACCTGCCCGCCGACCTGCTGCCTGGGACGTATCCGTTATTCGCGGGCATGTACCTCCCGGCGACCGGCGACCGGCTGACGACCGGGGCTTTCCCGGATGGCCGTGTGCCGCTGGGGACGGTGATGGTTGGCCCGTAGGGTCAGGCGCCAGGCCTGCCCCTACTTTTCTATTTTCCCTTGACAGAAAACGCCTGATGTGGCGTGGGAGCGGATACGCTTCGCGTCCGCGAGAGGCCGTCTGACTTGCCATCAAGGTCGCGGTTACAAACCGCTCCCACGACTTTGGAAAAGCCCTGTCCGAAGGCCCAAAGGGGGTTTGTTGAACCTCGAAACTCGTACTAAAATTCGTGGTATGAACGTCCCGTTTTACCGCCAGCCCCGGCTCTTATGGGCCGTCGGCCTGCTCCTGATCGGCGGCCTGCTCGTCGCGCTGTATCTGGACGATTTGCAGGCGCTGATCAGCCTGAGGTTCGACGCGGACTTCTGGTGGGCGCTCGTGTCGTTCGGCTTCGCGTTCGTCGCTCCGGCCATCACCCGCAACTTGTTCGACCGGCTGGTGTCGCAGTTCGTGCTGCCGGTGCACACGCTGGAGGAGCGTCGGCAGGCCTACCAACACTTCCGGCGTTACTCCTCCGGCCTGCCCGGCCCGGCCATTTTCGTCAAGGAAGGCCAGTTGGTCGCCAGCGAGGCCGAAAAAGCCAACTTGAACCAGTCGGACGGCGTGGTCCTGGTGGATAATGCCAGTGGGATCGTGCTGCGCACCGATACGCAGCTCACACGGGCCGCGGGGCCGGGGGTCGTCTTCACGCAGCCAGGCGAATACATTGAGGCGCTCGACCTGCGCAAACAGGTGCGCCGCGCCGAGCAGGTCCTGGGCATCACTCGCGACGGGATTGAAGTCAGGGTGGACATCCACGTCGCCTTCATCCTGGATGGCGGTGAGGCGAAGCCGATCCGCGACTGGACAGACCCCAAACAATCGCCCTACGCCTTCAACGGCGAGAACGCGCTCAAAGCCTTCTATAGCCGGACGTATCGGGACGACGAGCAGGATGCGCGGGCCGAATTGCCGGTGCTGCTGGCCAGCGACGTCTGGCGCGAGCTGATCACCCAGCGGGACTTCGAGTCGCTCTTCAGTTCCGGCGACCCGAGGCTGAGTGTGCTGGACGATATCCAGCACAAGATCAGGCGGCGGCTCGCCGGCGCCGACGAAAATTCGCGGGAAAGCCGGGTGCTGGCCGAGCGCGGCCTGCGCGTCCTGGGCGTCGGACTCTCCGGCCTGGCTATGCCGGAAGAGGTGCGCCGCAAGCGCATTGAGACCCTGCGGGAAGACTGGAAGGGCCGGGCCGGGGCGATGGCCGAGGAGAAGGATCCGGCCATCAAGAAATGCCGCCAGGAAGGCCAGGCTGCCGGCCGCGCCTATGCCCTGACCATCCTGACCGAGTACGTGCGCGAGGAACTGTCGCAAGGCCGCCGCCCCTCGCTGACCGCAGTGATCGCCAGCCTGGTCGAGGCCTCGCGCCACCTGGCCCAGGACCTGGCGCACCCAAACGGCGCCGACCTGCGGAAAACGCTGGAAGAGCTGGAATTATGGGCGCAACGCCTCCAAATCGAGTCGCTCGACCGACGCTGACCTCCGAGCTGGCCGCGCTGCGGCGCTGGCGGGACCAGAAAATCCAGAGCATCCTGGATCACGTGCTCGCGCGCGACGAGCACGGCCCGCAGTTCCGCTTTCAGGCCATCGCGGTGTTCATGCTCCTGATCTGGATCACCGCGGCGCTGGTCGAACACCCGCTCCCGAATACCGCGGCGATGCTGGAGGGGCTGCCGGACTGGCTGGCTTTCGTCGTCAGCCCGATCGTCGTCGTCGTCGCCGCCCTGTTTCATCTCGACGTCCTGCGCCACCTGGTCGTGCCCCTGCTCATGATCCTGCTCGGCCTGCGCACGGGCGCTAAATATCTCTCCGATCTGTTCGAACTGGACGACACACCGCTCGCGCTCGGCTATCTGACCAGCGCCATCTTCGGCGGCGGGTATTCGACCCTCGAGATCAAGGATGGCGCGGTGACCGAAGAAACCAAAGAGACGGCGTTGTACCGGATCGGCGGGCCGGGCTACGTCAAGATCCATCTCGGCAACGCCGCGCTGTTCGAGCGCCCCGGCGGAGAGACGATCATCTACCGGGCCACGCCGCGGGTCTTCGTGCATGGCTTCGAGCACCTGCGCGAAGTGGTGGACCTGCGCGAGAAGGTCCGCAAGCACCCCGATACGCTGGTCTATACGAAAGACGGCATCCCCGTCAAAGTGAGCGACGTGCAGGTGGCCTTTCGGCTGTGGAGCGGCGGGCAACCCCGGAGCAAGGACGATCCCTACCCCTTTGACGACGCTGCGCTGCGCCGCGTGGTCTACGGCAAAGCCATCGGCGCGGGTTTTCGTTCCGCGCCCTGGACCGAGGCGGTCGCCGGGATGGCAGGCGCCGCCATCACCCGCTACTTTGGCAACCGCCTGCTCAAGGACATCATCTCCCAAAAGAACAAAGTAGGAGTGGCTCCCGCCAGCCACCAGGAAGCCATCGAGTCTGGGGCCGTCATGAGCACCGAGCCGACGCCGGGCGCGCCCGCGGACGCCCGCCGCCCGCTTTCACAGTCGTTCCACGATAGAAAGGCCATCGAGGAGTTCGCCGAGGCCGGCGTCGAGCTGGTGTGGATCGGCGTTGGCACGATTGAAACGCCGGAAGACGTCGAGCAGGAACTGATCAGCGCCTGGCAGGCTGACGCCGCCGCCCGGCTCAAGAGCAGCCGTTTCAACGCCGACGAAATCCGGCGCTCTGCCCGCGTTCAGGTGATTGAGAAATTGCTCGGGTCCATCAGCGACTGGTGGGGCCGCGCGGCCCAGCCGCTGTCCCTCTTCGGCAGCTTCGGCGGCCTAGGCGGGCGCCGGCCTTCGTTTGACTCCGAGCGGAAAGCCGAGGGAACTGGCCGCAACTGGAGTCTCTTGGACACCAGCGAGAATCAGTTCCTGGCGCGCGAGATGCTCCGCGTGTACGCGTACAAACTTCAGGAAGCTTACAACGCGCTCAAAGGCCACACCGCCCAACTCCCTGAAAAGACCTGGGAAGCGCTGGACTATATCCGGAAATTGTCCAACCCGATGATGATCGGCGCGGACGCGGAACCGGACAGGCCAGACAAAAGCGGCGAGGCGCCGCCCGAACTGCGCGAGACTGGCGCGGCCTCGCCGATTGAGGCCTCCCCGCATCCGCCCGACCCGCCTGCCGGGGATATGCCGCCCGAGGCCCGCCTGGCAGAGGCGGAAAGCGGCGACCCGGCCGCGCCGCGCGAGAGCGGCGAGCCGTCTTCCACGCCGCAATTTGCCGAGGGCGACCTCTACTGGTGGGCCGCCTTGGGACAAACCGTCCGCCTCGCCAAAATCGTCTGGGCTGAGAGCCGCCCGCGCGGCGTCGTGCTTGAACGCGTGGACGACCAGGCCCTCCCGCCCGGCCCCCAGGCGAACATCCGCCAGGCGAACATCCGGCTGGACGCCTTTCAACGGCTGCTGGATACCGGCGAACTCGTCAAGCAAAATTAGTTCGCCTGCACCGCTTCCTCTGTATTACGTTTTACGTTTTACGTCTCACTCCCCCATGCCGCCTCCCAACCTCTCCCTTCATCCCGAAGTCCAGCGCGCGCTGGACGCTCGGCAGCCGGTCGTCGCCCTCGAATCCACGGTGATTTCGCACGGCCTGCCCTGGCCGGAGAACTTTGCGCTGGCCCGCCGGATGGAGGCGCGCCTCCGCGCCGCCGGCGCGACTCCGGCCACGATTGCTCTCCTCGGCGGCGAAGTGAAAGTCGGCCTCGACGAAGCCGAGATCGAGTATCTCGCCCGGACGCCGGGCCTCTGGAAGATCAGCCGCCGCGATTATCCGGCGGCCATCGCGCAGAAACGCGACGGCGCGACGACGGTGGCCGGGACGATGATCGCCGCCCACTGGGCGGGGATCAAGGTGTTTGCGACCGGCGGGATTGGGGGCGTGCACCGGGCAATGATCGGTCAACCGTCATTGGGGGACAGTCAGGGCAACCTGACGGCTGACCGCTTCGCGCGGCGGCCGGTTGCCCCAATGGATATCTCCGCCGATTTGCCAGAACTGGCGCGGACGCCGGTGATTGTGGTGTGCGCCGGGGCCAAAGCCATCCTCGACCTGCCGGCGACGCTCGAATGGCTGGAGACGCACGGCGTGCCCGTCGTCGGCTGGCAGACCGACGAGTTCCCCGCGTTCTACTCGCGCCAGAGCGGCCTCCAACTCGAGGCCCGCGCCGATTCCCCTGAAGAAGTGGCCGCCATGGCGCGCGCCATGTGGGCGATGGGTTTGACCGGGGGCCTGCTCGTCTGCGCGCCCTGCCCCGCCGAGGCCGCCCGGCCGCTGGCCGAAATGGAGCAGGCGATTGACGCCGCGCTGCGCGAGGCCGCGGCGCAAGCCGTGCGCGGCAAAGCGGTGACGCCGTTCCTGCTGGCGCGCGTCTCGGAACTGACCGGCGGCGAAAGCAGGGCCGCTAACCTGGCGCTGCTGGAAAACAACGCCGCGGTGGCGGCGGAGATAGCGGCGGCGCTCACCGGCCAGTTTTCCGCGAGCGTTTCCTAGGCGCCAAGGCCAAGTCTTTGCGCATACCCTGTTGTTCCAGCGGCCAGCCCAGTAAGGAACGTAGATAATTGGGCACGGTGAGGCCAGCGGCTCGCGCCCGGGCTAACAGACTGGCTTTTTGCTCTTTGGTCATATAGAAGGTTATTTTTGTTTCACGGATACGCGGCATAATCACCCTTGACACTGTGCGTTACAGTGATATACTCCAGTTATCCAGTTATAATGAGGAACGCGAGCCGACCGGAAGACCCGGATGCAAGCGGGCTAGGTCGAGCGATAATTTTAGAGTACGGTCATGAAACATCTGAAGACCAAACGCCAACTCGAACTGATACCCACTGAGCGACTAGAGCCGAACCGGGCTGATTATCAGCCGCTGGCTTCGGTGTGGTATGGAACCGACGCCGATTTGCTGGTGCAAATGCTTGACTTCTATCCACGTCAGCGCCCGCAACGAATTCTTGATGCCACCGTCAACCAGGGTCGCTTTTGGAAAGCCAATTCATACCCAGTGATAGGGTTGGACATTGATCTTGCTTGTCAGCCGGATGTACTGGCGGACAATATGGCGATGCCATTCCAAAGCGAGAGTTTTGACGTAGTGGTGTACGACCCGCCCCATGTGCCTAACCAGGGCAAAGATCAGTCTAAAGACTTCAATACCCGCTTTGGCTTGGTGCTGAAAGCGCCGGCCGAACAGGGCTACAACTTTTCACATCTGTACCCGCCGTTTGCGCGGGAAGCGCACCGCATTCTTAAGCCGGAGGGGATTCTCTTCTGCAAGATTACGGACTATGTGCATGGACATCGCTTCCAATGGGCGCATGTCGAGTTCATCAAAGCAGCGGTGGCGGTTGGTTTTTGCCCGTGTGATTGCATCGTCAAAGTCAGGCAAGGTCCAATCATCTCGCCCCGCTGGAAGAAAGCTCACCACGCTCGGCGCCATCACTGTTACTGGCTGATCTTTCGCAAATCTGACAAGTGCGAGTAGGCAACTCCTGGTCTTACTCCACGAGTTGTTCCCAAGTCAGCAGCATATGGCAACGGCTGAGGCGTAGACGATGAATTTGGCACTTTCCGTCTGCGCCGTCAAAATGAACGCGAAATAATTTCTCTTCGCGGTCAAAAACATCGGCGGCCATGCTCGGCCGCCCAGCGCGTCTGCCGACAGTGTGAACCGTTATACCTGATATCCGTTTGAGCAGGTCGATTGGAACTTCAATCAATTGGTAACGAATTGCGGATGCCTGCCAAAGCGCTCGCAACATCAGCAAGTGGTCGTAACGCGCCAAATGCTTTAGCACATGTCGTACAAGGCTAGCCGACTCCCACTCGCCGGTCTCAGTTGTGCATAACTTAGTGATATTGATCCGGTCCGGATGGGTTCCAGCCCCGGTTTCGGTCTTGAGGGAAATTCGGATATCCCCAACCAGCAAATCATGTTGCGGGATATTAGCAGTGCTCAGCGAAATTTGATCAGCGTTCCAGCCGGAACGTCTGAAAGCCTGCTCAACGAGCGACTCGAAAAATATCCCTTGAGGTGGAATCCTGGGATAAATCGAGTGGTGCAACGCTACCAGGGCTTTGAGTTGTACAAGAAACTTTTCGTTGAATAGCACGTTGTTCTCAATTGCTATAACGCCAACGCTTCATAAGTCACTGTCAACCTGACGTCGGCTTTGCGCCTCAGAACACGTAAATTATACTCGCCCATCGGCTATCCACCCGGTGTGGCTGGCGGGCGCGGGGTGCGGGTGGGCGAGGGGGTCGCCGTCGCCGTCGGCGTGCGTGGCGTCCGTGTGGTGGTCGGCGTGTAGGTCAAGGTAGGCGTGCGCGGAGTGCGCGTAGCGGTTGGCGTGTAGGTCAAAGTGGGCGTGCGTGGTGTCCGCGTGGCGGTTGGCGTGAAGGTCAAGGTGGGTGTGCGCGGAGTCCGGGT
>DAOTXG010000003.1:0-4832 GCA_034435515.1 Anaerolineales bacterium | reverse complement strand
TTACGTGCTTACCATCGCCGCCACCAATCTGCCCTGGCTGTTGGACAAAGCTGTGCTCAGCCGTTTCGAGAAAAAGATCTATATCTCCCTGCCAGACGAGGCGGCCCGGGACGTGATTCTGCGTTTGCAACTGGAAAAGCGCGGTTATGTCAGCGAGGTAAGCCGCCCAGAACTGGTGCGCCTCACAGAAGGATTCTCTGGGCGTGAGATTGAGCGCGTATGCAAGGGGGCTATCGGGTGTATGGCCGAACGGGCCAACCCTGATCTGCTGCAGCATGTGGATCAAGGGCGTGAAGCCGTCGCCGGGTATCAGATTCGCATCCTGCCGCTCACCATGAATGATTTCCGGGCGGCTCTCGAGCCAGTGAGACCAGAGATCAAGCCAGCCGACCTAGAGCAGTATGAGTGCTGGCGTGAACGAGTGGAATAGTCGTAGAAACCGACTTATAACCTGGAGAAATTGGCACTGGCGGAAAAATCAAAAATGAGTATGCTTTAAGTGGCCCATCGCTCTGCGGACCACCCAAATTAGAAGCCGAATTCAAACGTTGCCCTCCACTCGCGCGCCTGTTTTGTAACTGCAAGGATTTAGGCGCAATGCGGTGCGCGTCGCCCATTGCGCTGGAGGAATAGATGGCTGACGGAAGCTTCAAACTAGACAGCTTCACCCCCTCCGCCAATTGGTCAAGGGGCTTTCGTGTTGGGGGCGACAGCCATGAGCGGTCTTGACGAGGCCAGAGCCAGGTTCGAGCGACAACTATCGGGAAAGGCGCGGGAGGCGTACAGACGTCGCGCCGAGTCCTCAGGCAGCCCAGCTCCCGAGATTGAGCCTCTACCTGACCTGAGCGCACTGGCAGACATCGAAGCCAAGCTCAGTGCTTATGATGCCTGGCTAGAATCACGCCTCACCCACTGTCGGACGCCTCCTGCTCCTGGGCAGGCCAGCGGGGAAGAAATACCTGTGCCCTCCACTGAGTCAGAGATCGCCATACCCCCCCTGGGCGCGCCAAACCTGGACAATGAGGCCTGGCTTTTCCATGCTGACGACACGGTAGAGAACGACTTTGATCTACGCCGCCTGCCCCAACGTCCGGGCATGACACAGCGTCCCGTGCTGATTGAGACTGAGGCTGAATTTAGAAAGCAGGTTGAGGCAGCGCTTGGCTCAATTACATGGCCCGTGCGAGCCGTGCCTGCAATCTATCTGCCGGAACGAGGTTGTGTGGTGAATGGCGCCGCCATCCGCTCGACTCTGCCGCCTAACCAGAACGACCACGCCCAATTTCAACTGAAAGCATTGGAAGCGCTTGCGCTGGAAAAATGGGGTTGGGGCTTCTTTCTTGAGTACACCCGGCTTGGACAGACGTTGTTGCAAAACGGGTACTGGCGCGAGGCAACAGCTCGCCGACTGCGGGGTGACCTGATACCACGCGAAACGGGTCCGGATTCAGTGGCGGCCATATTACGCTCCTCAACGCTCACCCGCATCGGCTGGGGGATGTGGGTTCGGGACTACCTGCTTTACAAAGCCCGGCACCCCCTCGCGCAGGCCAGCCTGCTCGGCCTCCCGCGCGCCACCAAAATCATTGAGATTCTGTCCATCATTGGGCATACCCTCGAAAACGCCTCGCAGGTCTATGCCATTGCCAATGCCATCCGCTATATTCTCGTGCAGACCGAATTGGCCCCGCGCGGCGCACATCTGGCTGTGCATACCATCCACGACAACCTCGCCACCGTGGACGGCCTTGTGTTCCAACGGTGGGGCGACAGTTTCAGCACCCGGCTGGCGTATCTGATCTTCTCCAGCCTCGAGTCGAAAGTAGGCATGTTCAACATGCCTTACGCTTTGCTAATCGCCGGCTACGTAGATGGTCAGGCTTTAACGGATGAAAAGTCTCCCGCGGAGCCGCGTCAGAGCGTGGACACGCGCCTGGTTTTGCTTACCACGCTGGACTCGCGGATCAAATACGATCTGGCGGGGATGTCGGTGGCCGCGTGGGAAGAAGTGGAGCTTGACTCGCCCCGCGAATATTTTCGAGAGTAGGTTCGTCCGGTCAGGCACAGCCTGATCGAGGAACTGTTTTGGAAAAGGCAAGATTGGCAACAGTGGGAGAGTTTAGGCGTGCCAGTTTGGGGCCGCCCCACGCGACAGGCCAGATTGGCATGAAAATAGGTTTACCCGGCATGTCTGGGGAGAACGATCAATGAGTGACATTCGAAAGCAGGCCGACGAATTCGCCGACCGGCTCGACGCGCACATCCAGGCCTCCCGGCAGAAACGCATGACCGATAGCGCTGCGCTGGAGGCAAGCCGCTTAGCGCAGGATGCTGCTTCGTCGGGTTCCGATATCACCGACCGCATCCGGGCTTACGACGAGCAACTCACCTATCGCATCCAAGAGACGCGCCAGGCGCTAGAGGCCTCGTTAGCCAAGCACGGCTTACAAGCCCCCGTCGCCGGTCAGGTTGAGCTGACCACCAGCCCCGACTTATTGCAGGTGGACAGGCAATTTTTGGAGCTTTTCCAGATCCGCAAGCACATCCCTGCCGCCGATATTCGCTATCCTACGCTCTTCTGTGAAACCCTCAATGAGTTCTTTGCGCCTTTGCTGGAAAGCTTCGATCTATCCCCGATGGTGAAAAACAATATGCTGGGGGCGATGAAGGCTGAGGCTGAACAGACCGCCCACGCGACGCAAGGCGGTGGTGTGTTCGGCATGAATCTGCCCAGCCAGGGGTGCTACCTCAACGGATGGCTCTTCAATTACGGATACTCTGGCCGCCCCCGTGACCGGCTTCGTGATCCGCGAGCGCTTCCGAAAATCCTCTGCACGGCCGCGCACGAGAGACTGGGGCACGGGTTCATCACAGAATTCACGGCGCTGGGCGCCGAAAAGAAAGCCCTCGGCTTGCAGAGTTTGAATTATGCGCGCCAATTCCACTTGAAAGTGGCAGATACCCCGGCCCAGGCCCTGCTCGTCGAAAAACACAACCTGGTGCATTGGGCCTCAGAATTCACCGAAGAGGGCTGGGCGACCTGGGTGGCAGAGGCGCTTCTGCAATCTATCTGGGGTCAACCACGCACGCCCCGCTACACTCTGCAGAGTGTGTGGGACGCGATCACTCACACGCCGGTTTCGACCTCAACGAGAGCGAGGCTTCAATCTGCTATCGGCGATTTATTCCTTGAGCCAAAGACGGACTGGGAGCAGCTGCATTCCGCCGTCCTGACTCTGCAAGGCTTCTCGGAAAAAGAGGACCGGGTGTTGCGTACGGCGCTAGATGAGCACCTATCCCAGACTTTGGGCCAGTCAGCGCCTTATGTCTTCGGCTCTTTGTTGATGGACAAACTGGAAAGTTGTCTGGGGGTGCGGGCCGTGCCTTACGCGGTGATGATTGCAGCCAGCGTCACTTATGACCTGCGGCAAATCAGCAGTACGGACCTGGCGCGTTTGATTGCTGCGCAACCCAGGCTCAACCCGGACTCGCGTCTGGCCGCTTTGAGCACCCTGGAATTGGAACAAGTCAACGACGTGCGCGCGCTGGCTGTCGCCGCGCGAGAGCGGTTAAGCCTGGCCACGCCCGCCGAACTTCTGGCATAAATAGATGAAGAGCAAGATACCGCACCCCGCGCCATATGTCCGGACCACGAGTTTTCTTGTCAGCCGTGTCCTGACGCCCCGTGACCTCGCGGTCTTTGGCACGGTGCTCGAAGTGCCGGTTGATCACGTGGCTGTGCAGATTGGCACACATGGCGCGGCGCGCCTCCTTGGACCCGGGAAGCACAAAGTGAGTGGTCTGTTGTCCCGCCGTCTTCCTCTCATTGGTCTGGTTTCCAGGGCGGCTTTTCCCTGCTCGGCTGATATCACCGGGATTCTGGCTGGCGGCGCTCATGGCGAGTTATTGGACGGTGACGTGCATTACGGCCTGAGGGTGGCCGAACCCGGACTCTTCTTTGAGCGTGTCGGGGAGGGGCGTTCCGAATTGCGAGCGCGGGACCTGGCCCGGTGGCTAGAACCGAAGATTCAGGCTGTGCTGCAGCCATTAGCGTCACAGTATGCCGTCGCCGACTTGATAGGCGAGGGATTGGCTTCCGAGAAACTTCTGGGCTGGTTTCGAGAGCAATTGGCGGTGAGGCTTGCGGAATTGGGCTTGGCGGTGGAATGGGTACGGAAACCGACCTTTTGTCGAGCAGGAGACAAAGTATCGCGGGTCAGACATATGCAGGCGCTCCGGCAAAAGCTCCGCGAGATTGAGCTCGACGACCGAATGGACGAGGCGCAGAAACAGGCTGAACTGGAGGATTTCCGTCGCCAACTAAGCGCCGAGAGGACGACTCAGACATCGCGAGAGGATTTTACCCTCCTCAAGGGTGCTTACCCCCTCACGCCGGATAACTTGCGACGGGTTGACTCAACATTCTGCCAACAAGTGAGGGCCGAACTGTCATGTCTATGGAAAGCCGCCCAAGAGTCTCGTTCACGTGTTTACGGAGAGGGGAATATCGAGTTGGCTTTGCGCCTGAAGCGCCTACAACGACAGATTGAAATTGTTGCCGATGATATTGAGGGTGTGCGGCCTGCGTATTTGAGTATCCAGGATCTGCCTGAGGCCGACCTGAAAAGAGCATTAGCCCAAGACGGGCAGGTGCTCATTTATGCGCAGTCGCTCAACGACGACGGGCAAACGGCCCTGGCGGAAACATTCGCCGGTCGCGAGGCCGTGCCTCGTTGGGCAGAGATCGAGGCAAAACTCCCTATCCTGCGTCATCAATGCGTCATGCGCTCTCGGTTATCCCAACCTGAGGCGATAGAAACATAGTCTGTTTA
>DAOTXG010000002.1:0-16751 GCA_034435515.1 Anaerolineales bacterium | reverse complement strand
AAGGCGGTGGACGGCGTCTCCTTCGATGTGCATAAAGGTGAGACGCTTGGCCTGGTCGGGGAGAGCGGTTGCGGCAAGTCCACTACGGGCCGCGTCATCCTGCAACTGTATCCGCCCACCGCCGGCCACATCTACTTTGACGGCGCGGACCTCACCCAGTTGAAGGGCGAGGCGTTGCGCCAGACGCGCCGCAAGATGCAAATGATCTTCCAGGACCCCTACGCCTCGCTCAACCCGCGCATGACCGTGGGCGAAACCGTCGGCGAGCCGCTGGATGTGCACGGAATAGTGCGCGGCAAGGAGAAGAAAGAACGCGTCGAACATTTATTGCGGGTGGTCGGGCTGAATCCCTTTTTCGCCGACCGTTTTCCCCATGAATTCTCTGGCGGGCAGCGTCAGCGCATCGGCATCGCCCGCGCCCTGGCCCTCAGCCCGTCCTTCATCGTCTGTGATGAACCAATTTCGGCTCTGGATGTATCTATTCAGGCGCAGGTGGTCAATATGCTCGAACACCTGCAGCAGGAATTCGGCTTGACGTATCTCTTTATCGCCCACGACCTGAGCATGGTACGCCACATCTCCGACCGGGTGGCGGTGATGTATCTGGGCAAGATCATGGAGTTGGCCAACCGGAAAGAATTGTATAACCACCCGCTTCATCCATACACTCAGGCATTGATGTCGGCAGTGCCTCTGCCGGACCCGCTGGTGGAGGAGAAACGCCAGCGCGTTATCCTCGCCGGCGACGTGCCCAACCCGGCCAACCCGCCCCAGGGTTGCCCGTTCAACACCCGTTGCCCGGTAGCGATTGAGCGGTGTTACCACGAAGACCCGGAGTGGCGAGAAATACGCCCCAGCCACTGGGTCTACTGCCACCGGGCCACCGAGATTGAGGCCGGGCGGTTGTAGCCAGCCGGGGCAATGGTGTCAGGCTGTTGTTAGGAAGGAGGTGATGCGCCTATTTAGAAGACCCAATATGGAGATCAATTGCAACAAGACACCCACCTAACCCACGTTTTCTTTCTTAATGAGGAGAGGAGAGATCAATGCTTCACCACAGACATACTATGATGCCCTTGGCCCTGCTGACGATCGCCAGTCTGATCATCACCGCCTGCGCCCAGGCATCCCCTACCCCGCAGATCATCGTGCAGACCCAGATTGTCGCCGGCACCCCGCAGACAATCACCGTCACTGCCACCCCTGAGCCGCCCAAGGCGGTCGAGTTCAAGGACTCCACCCCGGATACGTACACCGCGCTGGTGTTCGGCGACATTGACACGATGGACCCGAACCTGGCCTACGACACGGCCAGCGCCAACCTGATCCAGAACGTGATGGAAGGGCTGATCTACTTCAACCGCACCGACGCGACGACCTACGTGCCGGTGCTGGCCCAGGAAGTGCCCAGCCTGGAGAACGGCGGCATCTCGGCCGACGGCCTGACCTACACGTTCAACATCCGCAGCGGCGTCAAGTACCACAACGGCAACGACCTGACGCCGAGCGACTTCGAGTACACCTTCGAGCGCGGCCTGCTGCAATCCGACCCCAACGGCCCGCAGTGGCTGCTGCTCGAGCCGCTGATGAACTACACCTCCGGCGACGTGACCGAAGAGATTGGCGAAGGCGCGTATGCGGGTGACCGCGAGGCGCTGGTCGCCAACGCCACGCCCGAGGAACTGCTGGCCGTGTGCGAGAAGGCGAAAGCGTCGGTTGAGGCCGACGACGCCGCCGGCACGCTCACCTTCCACGTGGCCGTGCCGTGGGGCCCGTTCCTGGCCACGCTGGCCCAGTCGTGGGGCTACGCTATTGACAAGGAATGGGCGGTTGAGAACGGCGCCTGGGATGGCGACTGCGCCACCTGGCAGAACTTCTACGCGCCGGGCGCGGAGAACGACGAATTGTCGCGCATCATCAACGGCACCGGCCCGTACAAGCTGGAGAGCTGGACGCCCGGCGAAGGCTACACCCTGGTCGCCAACGAGGACTACTGGCGCACCGAGCCGCTGTGGGAAGGCGGCGCGAGCGGCGTGGCCCGCATCAAGGTCGTCAACGTCAAGATCGTGGAAGAGTGGGGCACGCGCTTCGCCGCGCTGCAGGCCGGCGACGCCGAGGTGGTGACGGTGAACCCGGAGAACCGCCCGCAGGTGGACGAGTTCGTCGGCGAGGTCTGCGACTACCAGACCGAGACCTGCCAGCCGCACCCCGATCACCCGGATGCGCCGCTGCGCAAGTGGGCCGACCTGCCGAGCGTGAGCCGCACGGACGTGTTCCTGAACTTCAACGTCACGACCGACGACCAGGGCAACAATCCCTACATCGGCAGCGGCGAACTGGATGGCAACGGCGTCCCGCCGGACTTCTTCAGCGACATCCACGTTCGGAAGGCCTTCGCCACCTGCTTCGACTACGACGCCTACATCGCCGATGCGTTGAACGGCGACGGCGTGCGGAACAACGGCCCCATCATCCTCGGCATGTTGGGCTACAACCCGAACGGCGAGATGCATGAGTTCAACCTCGACACGTGCAAGGCCGAGATCGAGCAGGCCTGGGACGGTAAGGTGGCCGAGAATGGCTTCCGCCTGCAGGCAGCCTTCAACACCGGCAACACCACCCGCCAGACCATCGCCGCGATCCTGCAGAACAACTTCGCGGCGATTGATCCGAAATATCAGGTCGAGATCATCGGCCTACCGTGGCCGACGCTGCTGCGCTCGTTCCGCGCCCGGCAGCTGCCCGTGGCCGTCAGCGGCTGGATCGAAGACATCCACGACCCGCACAACTGGGTGCAGCCGTTCACGATAGGCACATTCGCCGGCCGGCAGAACCTGCCCGCCGACCTGAAGGCCCAGTTCCAGGACCTGGTGAGTCGCGGCGTGGCCAGCGCCGACCCAAAGGCGCGCGAGCAGATCTACTTCGAGCTCCAAAAGTTATACCATGACCAGGTACCGACCATCACCCTCGCGCAGGCCACCGGCACGCGCTACGAGCAGCGCTGGGTGCAGGAGTGGTACTACAACCCGCTGGAGTTTGGCGGCAACTACTATGCCTATAGCCTGGCGGGTCAGTAAGTGTTTAGATTAGATATGAGGGCGGGCTGAGACAGTTCGCCCTCGTGGACCTCACCCCCACCCCGGCGCTCCGCGCCACCTCCCCTCTCCCCGGCCCCAAGCCGGGGAGAGGGGCCGGGGGTGAGGGGCGAGGTTGGAGGTTTGCATGACCGCTTACATCATTCGCCGCCTGATGGTCCTGCCGATCATCCTCGTCGGTGTGACAATGCTGATCTTCCTGATGCTCCAACTGCTCACCCCGGTGGAGCGCTCGGCCTTATACATCCGCGATATTCCTCACACCGAGGGCGCCATTGACGCCATCATCCGCCGCTATGGGCTGGACGAACCGCTCTTCGTGCAATACTGGCACTGGCTGGTGGGCCGGCGGGATCCTGTCTCGGGGGATATGCTCGGCGGCTTGCTGCGCGGCGAGTTGGGCTATTCCCGCACTGGCAATCAGGAGGTGGTTGACCTGCTGAAGTTTCGCCTGCCGGCGACTGTGGAACTGGCGCTGTGGGCCGGTGTCCCGTTGATCACCGTCGGCATCTGGCTTGGGGTGCAGGCCGCTGTCAACCACAATAAACCGTTCGATCAAGGCGCCCGCGTGTTCAGCGTTATCGGCTTTTCGTTCCCCACCTTCGTCTTCGCTCTGCTCGTGCTGCTGATCTTCTACGCCCGGCTGAAATGGTTCCCGCCGGGCCGCCTGTCGGACTGGGCCGAACGGGTGGTGCTCTCGGCGGCGTTCATCCGTTACACGCAGCTCAACACGCTTGACGCGCTGTTCAACGGTCGGATAGACATCTTCCTGGACGCCCTGCGCCACATGATCCTGCCGATCATCACGCTGTGCTACATCCAGTGGGCGCTGCTGCTCAAGATCACGCGCTCCTCGATGCTGGAATCCCTGCGGCAGGATTACGTGACCACGGCCCGGGCTAAGGGCCTGCGCGAGCGCGACGTGATCAACAAACACGCCCGGCCCAATGCCCTCATCCCGGTCGCCACCGTCAGCGGCCTGACGATCGTGGGTTTACTCAACGGCGTGGTGATCACCGAAACGGTCTTCGATTACCCGGGCATCGGGTCGGCGGCGGCGGCGGCGGCGGCCAGCCTGGACGTGGTGACAGTGCTGGGTTTTGTGCTGTTCAACTCCACGCTCCTGATCTTCGCCAACCTGATCGTGGACGTGCTGTACGCATTTCTGGATCCGCGCGTGCGGTTGACGTGATTTTGACCTCACCCCCCACCCCTGGCCGAAGGCCGGGGAGGGGGGTGAGAACTGCGAGGTATGATATGGCGACGACCAACATTCCTGCAACGCCGGCCGCGCTGCCCGCCAAAACAGGCGCGGAGGCCTGGACTCTGCGCGAACCCAGCCGCCTCGAGCAGTTGGTGGGGCCGGACTGGTATCGCCTCATCGTCGGACTATACTCCAATCCACTCTCCGTCACCGGTTTGGTGATCCTGGCGGCTTTCGTGGCCATCGCCGCGCTCGCCCCAGTGCTGGCGCCGCCGCTCAAGGGCGCCGATCCCTATACCATCCCGCGCGACGGCTTCAACCCCCAGCCCCGGCCGCCCGGCGCCGAGTGGCGTGTGCGGCCGCCGGAGGTACCGGCTTGGTATAAGGCCCTGACCGGCAAGGACAAGTGGGTGCATCTCATGGGCACGGCCAGCGGCCAGTACGACATCTACTACGGCCTGATCTGGGGCACGCGCACGGCGCTGTGGGTGGGCGTGCTGATCGTCGGCACCACGCTGATCATCGGGGTGCTGGTCGGCTCGGTGGCCGCCTTCTACGGCGGGCTCGTGGACGACGTGCTGATGCGCATCACCGAGGTCTTCATGGCCTTCCCCTTCCTGCTGGCGGCGCTGACCCTGACGTCGGTGCTGGCCGCCGGGGTTGGCAAGAACATCTGGGTGCCGACGGCGGCGCTGATCGCCTTCAGCTGGATGACGTACGCCCGCCTGGTGCGCGGCGACATCCTGAGCGTGAAGGAGCGCGATTACGTGATGGCGGCGCGCGTGATCGGCGCGAAAGATTTTCGCATCCTGCTGCGCCACGTCCTGCCTAACGCCATCTTCGCCACGCTCGTGCTGGCTTCGCTGGACATCGGCAGCGTGGTGCTCACCTTCGCCGCGCTGAGTTTCCTGGGCGTGGGCGTCGAGGTGGGCTACGCCGAATGGGGCCAGATCGTCAGTTTCGCCCGCGCGTGGATCCTGAACCTGGACACGCACTGGTACATCATCGTCTTCCCCGGCGCGTTCCTGATCTTGTTCGGGTTGGCCTGGAACCTGGTGGGCGACGCCCTGCGCGATATCCTCGATCCTAAGCTGCGCGGGCGGCGGTAGGGACGACTGAAGTCGTCACTACGGGTATCTCGTTGTAGTAACGACTTCAGTCGTTACTACGAATATCGCCTCCATGTAGTAACGACTTCAGTCGTTATTGCGGGTATCATTCAGACCTCCCGAAAGTGCTGCTCTTCGGGAGGTTTTGCGTTGTCAAATAGAATGCGGAGGTTAAGATTTGCTTTTTGAGTCTGCTGTCAACGGACACGAAACCGCTTCGCGTAAACGGATTTGTATCCGTTGACGCCGGCTCAGAAAGTAAATCTTAACATCCTGGACTTTGGCAAATTCCCGGATTCGAGGCTTCAGCCGGACAGATATGGCGGTTTCAACCGGCTAAAGCCTTGATTCCGCCGCCAGATATGGTCGTTGCCAAAGTCCAGTTAACATCTATAAACGACCCCGCCTGAGAAGAACCATGAGGCATATGCACGCGCTGCTGGTCGTCCTGGGGGTAGTGTTCGCAGCCGGATCGTTAGGCGTCGCTCTCGGGGCGCGCGCGGAGGCCGGCCCTGCACCCACACCTACCCCCGACCGCCTGGCCGCGCCGCCGACGGTCGAGAACCCGACGCAGGCCGACGAGGGCGCTCAACTCTACTGGCTGAACTGTCAGCCCTGTCACGGCGATCAGGGGCAGGGGTTGACCGACGAATGGCGCGCGCAGTATCCGCCGGAAGATCAGAACTGCTGGGAGGCGGGCTGCCACGGCGAGCGGCCTTACGAGAACGGCTTCACGCTGCCGCGTTTCGTTCCGGCAGTGGTCGGGCCGAACACATTGGCGCGTTTCAACACTGCCGCCGACCTTTACGCTTTCATCAGCCGGGCGATGCCGTTTCAGGCGCCGGGCAGCCTGAAGACGGACGAGTATTGGGCGGTGACGGCCTTCCTCCTGCGCGGTCAGGGCCTGAGCGACGCGACGTGGCCCCTCAAGGACGAAGCCGCCGCCCGCCTGATTGTGTTGAACACGCCCGCCCCGCCGCAGGCGGCCCCCACACCCACCCTGGCGCAGGACGTAAGCGGCGACGCGGATCGTTTCTGGTTTGTCACGGCGGGCGGCCTCGTGTTGATCGGCGTGGCCGCGCTCGCGTGGGCAGGTTTCAAACGCATGCGCGGATGACGATGGCGTTGGGCAAACCTGTCAACGAATATGAAACCGCTTCGCGTAAACGAATTTCCCGCGCGCGTGCTCATTCGTTTACGCGAAGCGGTTGACCATTCGTTGACAGAGCACCTCCTTGAAACTCATTAAGAGCGAATATCTATATGCAACGTGTTCTTCTACGCCTCGGTTTTTTGAACGGCCTGCTGCTGGGCCTCGGCCTGGCCGCCGGGGTCTGGGCATTGGACGTGATCCGCCTCGGGCGTGAGCCGGTGCGCTGGCTCTATCCCACCCTGGCGCTGGGGACTGGGGCGCTGGCGTTGATCGGCGGCGCGGGCGGCTGGCTCACGGCCCGCCTCGATTCGCCGCTCGCGGGCGCGCTTCTCGGACTGCTCATGGCCGTGCTGGCGACGTGGGTGATCGTCCACCTGCCCTTCGAAGGCCGCACGTGGATCGTGTGGCTGTCCGACCAACGTTTCTGGGGCCTGCCGGTGTATAGCGCTCCGGAAGGCCTGGAGAATGTGCTGGCCGGTTTCTTCCCCGCCCTGCTGTTTGTGCTGCTGGGGGTGTTTCAGCCCTATCGCCTCGAGGGCGTGCTCAGCGCACTCACCCCGGATTATCGCCTGACGCTGCGCGCCGGGATGATGCTCGCATGGCCGATGGGTCTGGCAATTGCCGCGGGCGTGATCACCGACGACCTGGCGAACGAACGCCTGCGCGCGCCCGTGCAGACCGTCGCCGAGGCCATCCGCACGGCGCGAACCTACGACGGGGACCTGTTCGCATTGAGCCGCGAGCGCGGCGTAAACTACAACGCGCTGACCGGCGTGCGTGAGCGAATGAGCGCGCGCTATTCGATCCAGTCCGGCGAGATTGACTCGCAGAGCGACCTGGCGCTGGTGGCGGCGCACTTCGACAACGGCGCGTGGCTCCACTGCCAGCTGCTGGCCTTCAACCTCACGCATTGCTACGACGCCAGTCCGCCCTATACGCGCGGCTTCGCGGCGGCGCTGACCGGCGACAGTCCGGGAGATTGCCCGGAGTGTTCCCTCCGTATCGCGCCGGAGGCCGACGCCTGGCTGCAATCACGCCGGGCGCGGCTCGCGGACCAGCCGGCGATCACGTTTCTGGCGCAGGCCGGTCGGTACGTATGGATGCGCGCGGCCAGCCCCGACGGCGGTTACGCCGTCGAGTGCCTGTTCCGCGGCCTCAAGCCGGTGACGCTGGAGGAGTGCGTCGAACAATGATAACGACTCAGTCGTTACTACACCTTTTCGAGCAATGCTTTCAATTGCGGCGCGATGGCGCGCAGTTCTTCGGGCACGCCATTCCCGTCGAGGATGGCCTGCCCCAGGCGCGAACTCTTGAGGTCCACCAGGTCGCCTTCAAAGGCCGTCTTGACCATCTGATCGCGGGCAATCTGGCCGTCGCGGAGGGTGATGATCCGCCGCGTGGCGTGCGCCACTTCGTGGTTGTGCGTGACGACGACGAGCGTGGTCCCCTGCGAGCGGTTCAGGTCGGCGAGCAAGCGCATAATCTCTTCGGTGGTTTTTGAATCGAGGTTGCCGGTCGGCTCGTCGGCCAGGAGGATGGCCGGGCGGTTCGCCAGCGCGCGGGCGACGGCGACCCGCTGGCGCTCGCCGCCGGAGAGCTGGTTGGGCAGGTGGTTCGCGCGCTGGCCCAGGCCGACCAGGTCCAGCAGTTCCTGCGCGCGGGCGCGGCGCCGGCCCGCCGACCGCGCCGTTTCGACCAGCGGCGTTTCGACGTTCTCGCGCGCGGTCAGCGTCGGGATCAGGTTGTGCGTCTGGAACACAAAGCCGACGGTCTGGCTGCGGAAGCGGTCGAGGTCGCGCACCTTCGTCAGCGGCGTGCCGTTGATCATCACCTCGCCGCTGGTGGGCCGGTCGAGCGCGCCGAGCAGGTGGAGCAAGGTGGATTTGCCCGACCCCGACGGGCCGACGATGGCGACGAACTCGCCCGCCTGGACGGCAAGATTCACCCCGTCCAGCGCGCGCACCGCCGCCCCGTCGCCGTAGATTTTGGTGAGCTGGTGGGTTTCGATGACGAGGGTGGAGTTAGTCATGGGCTTGGTTTGCGAGCATGGGAAACGTAATCAGTAATGAGTAATGAGTAATGCGTAAGACGCAAATCCTTTACTCATTACTGGTTACTCATTACGTTTTACGCATTACGTTTTACTCGTATCTCAGCGCCTCAATCGGCCTCAGCCCGGCGGCGCGCCAGGCGGGATAGACGCCGCCGATGGTCCCGAGCACGACGGCCAGGATCAAGACCTGGACGAAAATCTTGGGCGAATAAGCGGGCGTAAGGAAGGCGCCCATCGTCGGCTCGAGCGTGAACAGGTAGTTCAACCCGACGCCGACGCCGATCCCGACGAGCGCGCTCAGCAGGCTGAGGGCGAGCGATTCGCCCAGCACCATCCGCACCACGCGCCCGCGTTTCCAGCCCATCGCGCGCAGCACGCCGATCTCCTGCGTACGCTCGAACACGCTGATGAGCATCGCGTTCATCATCACGATCCCGCCAACGACGACGGTGAGCGCGACGAGGGCGTTGAGGATGGCGTAGGTCGTGGCGAAGTCCTGCAGCCGCTCGGCGAAAGTCGTCGTCTGGCCGACGATGATCTGCGGAAAATCGCGCTCCAGGGCCTGGGCGATTTCGCCCGCGCGTTCCCGCTCGGCGTCGGCCAGCGTGATGGCGAGGACGGAGACCTGGCGGCGCTTGTTGAACAGAGTCTGCGCCTCCTTGAGCAGCACCGCGCCGCCGGCGTCTTCGTAAGCCATGCCGTTTTCGTAAATGCCGACCACGTGGTAGGTCGTCCCCCCTACGCGCAGGTTGTCGCCTACGGATTTCTTGAGGCCGTTGGCGGCGAACCGCCCGATCATCAACTCGTCGGGGCGTTGGATCAGCCGCCCTTCGCGGATGCGGTAATGGAGGATGTAGTCCTCGGCCGGGTCCACGCCGAAGAGCATAAAGTACGGCAGTCCCGGCGCGGTGGAGACGCCAAAGATCAACCGGGAGACCGATTTGACTTCAGGCCTGGTAGCGAGGCGGGCCGCCACGCGCTCGTCAATCACCGAGAGCGAGAGGTCGGAGGCGTTCGCCTGCTCGGCCAACAGGTCGGTCTGGCCTGCGCTTGCCATCGCCGTGAACTGGACGAAGAAGCCCTCGACCATTGCCAGCAGCGAGACGACGAAGCCTACGCCGATGCCAATGCCCGCCAGCGTGACGAGCGTCCGCGTGGGCCGCCGCCACAGGTTGCGGAGCGCGCTCCCGCCGGACAGGCGCGCCAACTGGCGGGCGACCGGCCCGAGATTCGCGCCGACGCCGCTGTCGTAACGCATGGCTTCCACGGGCGCGAGCTGCGCCGCGCGCCAGGCCGGGTAGAACCCGCCCAACGCGCCCAGCAAGAGGGCGATGACGACGGCCTGGACAAACATCCCTGGCGTGAAGACCCCGCTGAGCAGCGACTTGACCGACGGCGACAATTGCGCCAGCGCGGTCAGGCCGACGCCCAGGGCGATGCCAAGCAACCCCCCGCCGAGGGCGAGCACCAGCGACTCGCCCAGGATCAGGGCGAGCACGCGCCGCCGCCGCCAGCCCACCGCGCGCAGCACGCCGATCTCGCGCGTGCGCTCGAACACGTTCATCAGCATCGTGTTCATCATCCCCAGCCCGCCGACGAACACGGCGAAGAGGCCGAGGAACAGGCCGAACGAGCGATACATGTTGATGGCCTCGGTCTGCTGCGTCGCCTCGCCGGAGCGCGTGGCGGCCAGCGTCGGCCAGCGCGTTTCAATCGTCTCTTTGAGCGCGTCAATCGCCGCCTTGTCTTTGACCTTGACGTTGAAGTAGTTGACCTGGTGGCGGCGGTCGAAGGCGCGCTGGGCGTCCTCCAGCCCCATCACGGCCCCGCCGTCTTCCAGGCTCACGCCCGTCTCGTAAATGCCGGCGATGCGGTAAGTCTGGCCGTTCAGCCGGAAACTCTCGCCCACCGGCTTGCGGAGGTTCTCGGCGGTGATTCGGCCAAGCAGGATTTGCTTGCGGGCGGTGAGCGGCCCGCCGGCGATCAGGCGATAATGACGCATGGCGAAGCCGCGCGGGTCTTCACCCATGACGATGAAGTAGGGCGCCTCGGGCATTTGCACGACGCCGATGATCGTGCCCGCGACCTCGCTCACGCCCGGCAGGCCGGCGATCTCGCGGCCCACGCTCTCGTCCACCGCGCTGAGGAGCAGCATCACGGCGTCTTTCTGTCCCACCGTCAGGTCCGCGCCGGCCGAGGCGAAGATGTCCTCGAAGCCGCTGGCGAACCCCTCGCCGAAGGCCGAGAGCGCGACGACCGCCGCCACGCCGACGGCCACGCCGAGCATCGTCAGCAGCGTCCGCGTTTTGCGCCGCCAGAGGTTTTTGAAAATCATCGTCTGCTCTTCCAGAGTTTATTAGACGGTATCGGAAATCAGGTTTTTTGCCGCGAATTACGCGAATTAGCGCGAATTTTTCGTGCCATTCGTGGCGAAAGAATAAGCGCCAGTCCATTTCCGATAAAGTCCATTGTATCGCCTTACTTGACGGAATTGTAGAGCCGGGGGCTTATCCGCGCCGGACAATCTGCCGCCGGATACGGCTCAATTGTGTGACAGGAAGCCGAATGCGTCCAGCCATCTACGGAGTTCGCCCGGTTACGTTGAAAGGCTTTACCCCTCCCTGCCGTATGGTCAGCGTACGGCAACCTGCCTGAGGCGGCCAGTGTCAGATGTCACGAGTTGCTCTGGTCAAACTTGTCTTGCGCTTTGTTGCGGCCTGGTCAGGTCGCGGCTCCAAGCCGCTCCCACGCCCATCCCAACGGTCGGCAGGCCGGATGCCCTCTTGCGCCGCAATTTGGTAAAATCACCCCGCGCGGGGGTGGTTGTTACCCGGTGGTAGCCGCGGTCTTCAAAACCGTTGTGTCGCTTCTCGGAAGCGACAGGTGGGTTCGACTCCCATCCATCCCCGCCTCATTAAACTTTTAGACTTCATGCAGTCTATTTCCTTCGACCGCGCCGCCGACGTTTACGACGACACGCGCGGCTTTCCGCCTGGCATCGTCGACCTGGTCGCAGACTCGGCGGCCGCGGCTCTCCCGCCGGGCGCGCGCGTAGTGGACGTGGGCATCGGCACCGGGCGCACCGCCAGGCCCCTGCTCGCGCGCGGCTTCCACGTCACGGGCGTTGACCTTTCGCCGAAGATGATGCGCCGCCTGCTGGAGACGCTGCCCGCCGGTTCGCCCCGGCCGGCGCTCGTCGAGGGCGACGCCGGCTGGCTGCCTCTCGCCGCGCAGTCGTTCGACGCCGCCATCTCCGTGCACGTCTTCCATCTCATCGCCCGGTGGCGTCAGGCGCTGGCCGAGGTCCGGCGCGTCCTGAAGCCCGGCGGGGTTTTTCTCACGGGCTACGAGTGGCGGCCCGAGGACTCGCCGCCGCAGGTGATGTTTGAGAAATGGCGCGAGATCGTCGGCAGCAAACGCGCAACCACGCACGAGGGGCCGGGCGTGCGGGATTTTGAGGACGTAAAAAAAGAGTTGTTCGCGATGGGCGCGGAGGTGGACGAATGGTCGGTCGGGGAATGGGCGACCACGCGCACGCTGGCCCGGCACATTGAAACAATCGAGCACCGCACCTGGTCTGCCACCTGGGATATCCCCGACGACTTTTTTGCGCAGTGCCTCGCCGAACTGCGGGCCTGGGCCGTCAACGAATTTGGCTCGCTGGACCGCGAGTTCACCACCCCGCGCCGGTTCATCTGGCAGCGATTCCGATGGCCATAAGTAGCAGCGGCATCCCCATGCCGGGTAATAAGTAGCAGCGGCATCCCCATGCCGAGTGAGTGAGTAATAAGTAGCAGCGGCATCCCCATGCCAGGTGAGTGAGTGACCGGCAGCGATTCCGATGGCCATAAGTAGCAGCGGCATCCCCATGCCGAGTGAGAGAGTGAGAGAGTGACGTTATGTTTCTGACGAATAGACCCGTGGGCGACCACACCGACGCCCTGCGCTCGGCGGCAGGGCAGGTCATGCGCATCGAAGATACGACCCTGGGCGACGGCGAAAAGTTCGCCGTGCGCTTTCGCGGGCAATTGATTATGGACTCGGTCGAGGCCTACGCTCTCGTCGCCGAGAAATTTCGCGCGCTGCGCTACACCGCGCTCTTCCGCCGCGAGGACGGCGCCGACGCGATCATCGCGCTGCCCGGCACGATTAACCCGTCGCCCTCCCGGGCCTGGGTGAACTACCTGATGCTGGGCCTGACGGTGTTGAGCGTGCTCTTCACCGGGGCGGTTTACCACTACCGCGGGGAGATGCCCCCGACGTGGACGGGCTGGATCAACGGCTGGCCGTTTCTGGTGTGCATGATGGGGATTCTGCTGGCGCACGAGCTCGGCCATTATTTCGCCGCGCGGTATCATCAGCTGGCGGTGACTCTGCCTTATTTCATCCCGCTGCCTCTGCTCAGCCCCTTTGGGACCATGGGCGCCTTTATTCAACTGAAATCGCCGCCGACCAACCGCCGCGTCCTCCTCGACGTCGGCGTGGCCGGGCCTTTCGCCGGGTTCATCGTCGCCGTGCCCGTGCTGATCTACGGGCTGATGACTTCGCCGGTTGAGACCATCCCGCTGACATTGCCCGACGGCCAGGGGATTGCCCTGGAAGGCAACTCCATCTTCTACGTCCTGGCCAAGTATGCGATTTTCGGCCAGTGGCTGCCGGCCCCGGCCAGTTTTGGGGGCCTGCCGCCCCTGCTGTATATGCTGCGCTACTACATCCTGGGCATCCCCGCGCCGTTGGGCGGCCAGGACGTGATCCTCAATCAGGTCGCCTGGGCCGGGTGGGCCGGTCTGCTGGTGACCGGGCTGAACCTCATCCCGGTTGGCCAGCTCGACGGCGGCCACGCGCTGTACGTCCTCGTCGGCCGGCAGGCGCGCCGGCTGCTGCCGGTGATCCTGGTGGCGCTAATCGCGCTGGGCTTTTTCTGGCCCGGCTGGTTTATCTGGGTCGCGCTCATCTATTTCCTCGTGGGCCGCGCTTACGCCGAGCCGCTGGACCAGATTACCCGGCTGGACCCGCTGCGCACGCTCCTGGCGCTGGCGGCGCTGATCTTATTCGTGCTGGTCATCACGCCCATCCCGGAAAAAGTCATTTTCTTCGGGAGGTAAGATGGTTCCCCAACTCACCGCTCCCCAACTGGCCGAAAAACTCAGGGGCCAGAACCCGCCCACGGTGATTGACGTGCGCGAGCCGGACGAATACGCCTACTGCCGCATCGAGAGAGCGCTGCTCAAGCCGCTCGGCGACATCATGCGCTGGGCCAAAGACCTCGACCGCGAGGCGGAGATCGTCCTCCAGTGCCACACCGGCCAGCGCAGCCTGATGGCCGCCAATTACCTGCAACATCTCGGCTTCAAGCGCGTCTACAACCTCGCCGGCGGCATTGACGCCTGGTCGGTGCTGGTTGATCCCAATGTGCCGCGCTATTAAATTGTAGATGGCTGATTGCGGAATGCTGATTGATGAACCGATCCTGCAATCAACAATCAGCAATCAGCAATCCACAATCGCTGTGGACACTTCGTCTCTTCCGGCCTTCCTTCGCTCCCTCGGCCTGGACGGCTCGGTGACTACGAAGCCGGGGCGCATGGTGGCCGGGCCGCCTCCCGCCTGGTTGGATTTCGCGCTGCGGTTGGGGCTGGGCCCGCTGCTGCTCAACTCCCGGCGCAACCGCGCGATCATGCAAAAGATCGGCATTGGCCCGGAGACGACGGCGCAGTTGACCCGGCGGCTGCGCTCCCGCGCTCACTGGCGCCCGGCGCTGGAGGAACTCGCCGCGCCGCACCTCGCCGCCGTCAACCAGGCCGTCGAGCGCGGCGACCGGCGGCAGGCGCTTCAAGAAATCAAGGACGCGCTGATTCTCTTGAACCTGGCCTACGGCGGCGACCATTATTACTTCCACACGCCCATGCGCGACCTGCGCGAGGCCCTGCCCAAGACCCGCCGCCTCTACACGCTCTTCCGCGAGATTACCGGCGACCGGGTGGAATACATCCCCTTCACGCACGCGCACGGGACGAGCAGCGGTCTGCTGCACTTCCCGCCCGGCCACGCCGCCCCGGCGCTGCGCTCCACGCCCGCGCTCGCGGCGATCCATGGCCTGGCCGGAGACAAAGACGCTTTTGATTACCTGACCGGCCCCTTGCGCGAGGCGGGCTACGCCACGTTTTGCATTGACATGCCCGCGCACGGCGAGAATTTTGACGGGCCGCGCCTCCAACCGGACGACGAGGTCGTCGGCGTGGCCGCGCTCGAAACGCTGGCCGCGCACCCGGAGATTGACCCGGCCCGCGTGGGGGTGATGGGCGCGAGCATGGGCGGGTTCTGGGCGCTGCGCACGGCGGCGGCCAGCTCACTTCCGAAAGTCTGCCTGGCGTTTGCGTCCGCGTTCGACATCGGCCACGAGCTGGACAAGGCTGTGCCGGGCATCCAGGACTTCGTCGCCTACGTCCTCGGCGCGCCGACGCTGCCGCAGGCCTACGCGCTGGCGCGGCCCTTCCACCTGCGCGACGTGCTGGGGAGCGTCCGCTGCCCGGTTCATCTCGTCCACGGCACGCAGGATCACATTTGCTATTTCGCGGTCACGTATGAAATCGCCCGGCGCGTCAAATCCCCGCTCTCGGTGCATCCCCTGGTGGGCGTGGATCACGAAGCCGCCAACCCCTCGACGCTGAACATCGCCGGGCCGGGGATTGAGTGGCTGAAGAGGAACCTGTAGGAAAAGTCTGTATTGGGTCGCAGTCCGTGACCGTGCAGATTGACGCTTGCGGTTATGATTTGCCTCATGCTAGAATCGCCGCACAGTGCTCTACACAATTCGCTTCACGGAAGAGGCGGTGACTAATTGTGGGTCGGCGGAAAGGAAGTGACCTTGTGAAAACCCTGCAATTGGAGAAGACATCGCCCGCGTTCCGCAAGACGGCCCGCCTGGCGCGCAACGGGGTGGTGGTGCTGACGGAAAACGGCAAGCCGGCGTTCGCGCTCGTCGGCGTGAAAGACGAAATGGTGCTGGAAGCGCTGGCCTTGAGCCGCAATCCAGTGTTTATGGCATATCTGGACGAAATCAGCCAGCGCGCTCAGCAGGAGCGGACGTATTCGCTGAACGAAATCCGCCAAGAGTTTAAGCTCACCGCTCGGCCTCAAAAGCAAAAGCGCAAGAAAGCGTAGTGCTCCGTCCATCTGATCACGATGGATTCTACTTCCACCGGATTGGCGCCAACTGGATAGCCACATGCACCGCCGTCGCCGCCCCGATGATGCGGCGCGTAATGTCGGCGTGCGGAGCGGTTTCGTATTCGTTGACACTTTCCGCGGCGCGGAAATATCTACTTCGAGACCGGTCAGGTCTTGGAGACCTGACCGGTCTGGCACAATCAGACTCCCCAACTCCATAAACCACCGCTGCGCCTTCGAGACTGGTCAAGTCTCAAAGACCTGACCGGTCTAGCACAGTCCGTTTACGCGAAGCGGTTGCCCATCCGTTGACACCAAACATCTGCCGGGCCCCTCGTGTCACGTATGCCTGCGGCACAACGGATCAACGGATTAGCGTGCAGCCTCATCATCCGTTTACGCGAAGCGGTTGCGTATCGGTTGACACCGTTATCCGTTGACACCAACGTTCAGCTTTCAGCGCACATTCGGTGTCAGCGGATTGCTTCGCACAACGGATCAACGGATTGGTGCACGCTCATCCGTTTATCCGTTGCGTATCCGTTGACACCGAAGACGCCGATGACCCCTTTCCCTCCATCCTCTCCCTCACCTTCCTCGCCTGCTCCCTCATTGGATTCCCCAACTCCGTAAACAACTGCTCCGCCTGCCGGATGAGTGACAATGCGGCGGCGAGATTGCCTTCCTGTTCCTCCAGCAGCGCCAGTTGCGCCAGCGTAATCGCAATGCCCTGCTTGTCCCCGAGTTCGCGCTTGAGTTGCAGGCTCTGGTCGTACAGGCGGCGGGCTTCGGGCAGGTCGCCTGTGTCCTGCGCGAGCGTGGCGAGTTGGTGCAGGGTATGGGCAATGCCCTGCTTGTCCCCGAGTTCGCGCGCCAGTTGCAGGCTCTGGTCGTAGAGGCGGCGGGCTTCGGGCAGGTCGCCCGTGGCCTGCGCGAGCATGGCGAGTTGGTGCAGGGCCACTGCTAC
>DAOTXG010000001.1:0-11214 GCA_034435515.1 Anaerolineales bacterium | reverse complement strand
ACGCGAAGGTGCTGCGGCGTGGCGAACCGCCCGCGCCCGCGCTTGCGGACGATGTCGCAGAGGATGACGGCGGCGGCGCTGGCGGTGTTGAGCGAATCGGCGCGGCCCAGCATTTTGATGCTGATTTCGGCGTGACATCTTTGCCGCAGTTCTGGCGCGACGCCGCGCTCCTCGTTGCCGAAGATGACGAACACCGGGTGTTCCACCAGGTCGTCGAGCGCGGCATAGTCCATCTCGGCTTCGGGGATCGCGGCAATGCACCGCGTCTCCGGGCGGTTGCCCCACGTCCGGTCGTACCAGTCCAGGAACGCCTCCCGGCCCGGCGCGCGCGCGACCGGGAAGCCAAACAGCGAGCCGACGGTCGAGCGGATCACCGCCGGGTGGTACAAGTCTACCGCCGGTTCGATAATGACGAGCGCGTCCGCGCCCACGCCCTCGGCCGTCCGCAGTGTCGTGCCCAGGTTGCCGGGGCCGCGCGGCTCGTCCATCACGACGAACAACGGCGCGCCGTCTCCCGGCAGCGCGTCGAGCGGCACGTCCACGTTCCGGCACACCGCAAAGACTTCGCCGGGATCGTCGCGCTCTGAAAGCCGCCGGGCGATTTCCTCGCTCACCCGCCAGACGATCTCCGGCGGCGCGGCCTGGACGATATGCCGGGCGCGGTCGGTGCGCAAGCGCGACTCGCAATAAATCACCGCCTCGACCGGCTGTTGGGTCAGCAAGGCTTCGGTCACCGGCCGCGCCCCCTCCACCAGAAAAGTCCCCGTCTCCCGGCGGCGCTTGAGCTGCTTGAGGGCGAGCCAGGCCTTGACGCGCGGATTATAGACGCTGGTTAACTCGGACACATCAGTTTTGGTCAACGGATTGAACGGATTACACGGATTTGAAAATCTGTTCCATCCGTTTAATCCGTGTAATCCGTTGACTCTGAATCAGCGCCGGCGGTGGGCGTTCTTGCCTCGCGCCAGATAGGGCTTGAACCTCCCGACGATGCGTTCCGGCACGCGGCCGCCCATGTGCACGCCGTCTTCCAGGTGCTCGGTGTGCTCGACGATGCCCTGTTCGTGGAAGAGCGAGATCAACTGCCCGGCTTTATAGGGGATGACGACCTGGAGCGGGACGAGCGCCGCGTACAGGCGGGCCCCGACCTCGGCTAGCAAGTCGTCCAATCCGGCGCCGGTGAGCGCGGAAATGGGCGCGCCCTGCTCGAAGTACTCGCCCAACCGCAGGCGCGCTTCCGCCCTGGCCTCGCGCGACAGTTGATCAATTTTGTTCAGCGCGAGCAGGACCGGCGCGTCGCCCAGGTTCAACTCGGCCAACGTGTCTTGCACGGCCCGGATCTGCTGCCGCGCGTTCGGGTGCGTCACATCTACCACATGCAGGAGCAAATCGGCCTCGCCGATCTCCTCCAGCGTGGCGCGGAAGGCGGCGACGAGCGTCGTCGGCAGTTTTTGGATGAAGCCGACGGTGTCGGTGAACAGCGCCGGGCGCTGGCCGGGCAGGGCCACCCGCCGCGTCGTCGGGTCGAGGGTGGCAAACAACTGGTTGGCGACGTATACCTCCTCTTTGCCAGTCAGCGCGTTGAGCAGCGTGCTCTTGCCCGCGTTGGTGTAACCGACGATGGCGACGACCGGCGTGGCGCTGCGCTGGCGCTGGGCGCGATAGCGGCGGCGATGCGCGCGGATTTTCTCGATCTCCTTTTTCAGGTGGGAGATATGCTCGGTGATCTCCCGCCGGTCAATGTTGAGCTGCGTCTCGCCGGGACCGCGCAGGCCCACGCCGCCCGTGCCGCCCCGCCCCGCCGCGCCGCCGGCCTGCCGCGAGAGGTGCGTCCACTGGCGCGTCAGGCGCGGCAGGCGGTATTGATACTGCGCCAATTCCACTTGCAGCGCGCCCTCGCGCGTGTGCGCGTGCTGGGCGAAGATGTCCAGGATGAGCGCCGTCCGGTCGAGGACCTTCACGTTCTCGCCCATGATCCCTTCGATCTCGCGCAGGTGGCGCGGCGAGAGTTCGTCGTCGAAGACCAGCACGTCGGCCAGCGTCTCTTCGACGAAGTCCTTGATTTCGCCGGCTTTGCCGGAGCCGACGAAGGTGTTCGGGTCGGGTTTGGCGACCTTTTGATACGTTTCGCCGACGACTTGCAGCCCGGCCGTGTCGGCCAGCAGGGCCAGTTCGGCGAGCGAGTCTTCGACGCTGAGCAGCGGTTGGCTGCCGCGCACTTCCACGCCGA
This sequence comes from Anaerolineales bacterium, assembly GCA_034435515.1. Lineage (GTDB taxonomy): Bacteria > Chloroflexota > Anaerolineae > Anaerolineales > UBA6663 > DATDRS01. Next base: position 8,984 of record DAOTXG010000001.1, on the reverse strand, counting down.
CGAGGAAGGCGCGTTCGGCCGGCGGTTCGGTGGGAACAGGTGATCTGGGCATAAATGTGTGTTACGCAGGGGCTTGGAGACCCTTAGGGTCTGAAGTTAGGGCAACCCAGCCACCTCCATCGCGCGGGGATGCTCGACGCTGTAGTCAAAGCGGATAGTTTGCTTCGCCGCTTTGTCGAGCGTCAATTTCCATTCAAGCAGGTTGAGCTCGCTGTGCGCGGCCGGTTTCGGCTCGGCCGATTCGAGTTTGACCTTGATTTGCTCGTCGCGCGCCACCGGGATTTGGTCGCGGACGTAAACCATCTGCGGCTTATCCCGCAGGTTTTCAACCTCAATCGTATAAGCGTACCGGAGACGGCGGCGGTCGCCGATGAAGGTCTTGTCCACCTCGCGGCTGGCCAGTTCGCGCTCGACGCGCAGACGCTCGTCCGCCCCGAGGGCCAGCTCAAACGTCTGGCCGGGCGCGGCGAAACTCAACTGCGTGGCGCCGAGGTACTCGTCGCCCTCAAACAATTGCGCCGGCCCCGGAAGCAGCGAATAGGCGCTGGCGTTCTTCACCGTCGCACGCCGGTAGCAGACCGGCTCGCGCCGGGGCGCGGTCACGTAGTCAAAAACCGGCTCCAGACTGAAGACCGCCACCGTCACCTTGCGCGGATCGTTATTCCCTGGAATGTCCGCGCGGGCCGGGAGGCCGTAGGTGAGCGACGCGCCTGACTCGGACACTGGGGCCGCAGTGACGGCTAATTCCTCAACCGCCGGTTCCGCAAGCGCCGGCCATTGCTCCATCTCACCCGCAGCCGCCTGAGCCGCAGGGGCCGGGGCGGCCAAAGTCCGGTAGGCTACGGCGCCTTTAGCCGCTGTCAGCGGAGCGGGAGGGCGCGGCGCGACATACCAGGGATCGAGCTCGGGAACGGCGAGCGAGAGCGCGGGCCGGGCGGTCGAGAGGGTGAGGGCCACATTCGTCCAGTCCTCGCCCGTATTCTGCGCGACCTGCGCCAGGTAAGACAGGTCGAGCCGCTCGTCGGAGAGGCGCAAGTCGTACAACGGTTTCCACCCCGCCCCCATGACCACGTAGGTCAATTCAAGGTCAAATGCGCCGGCGGTGCTGATCTCCAGTTCGACCGAGGCGACATAGCGTTGGGTGGGCCGCGCCGCCTGCCGGTTGCGCAGTTCGCGGCGCAGGCGGTCGAGTTCTCGGGCGAGCTCGCGGCGCTGGCGCGCCACTTGGAGCAGCTCGGCCTGAATCACGCCCAGCCGGTCGCGGACGAATGCAAAGATCGCTCCCTGCTCCTCCGGCGTGCGGCGGCCCTGCGCCAGGCCGCGCGCAAAACTCCGGCTCTGCGCGGCCAACCCGTCGAGATAGGTCTGTTCTTTTTCCAACACGCCAGCGCGGGCGGCGAGGTCCGCATCGCTGTCCTCCGCCGACTGGATCTTGTGCTCCAGTTCGCGCGCGGCTTCGGCGGGGGTCTCGACGAATTGCTCCAGCCGCGTGCTGACTCCCAGCAGTTTAGCGCGCGCCGTACCCCGGCCGCTGGCCCGCACTGAATCAGGCAGCAGGGCCAGCGGCAAATCGCCGATGTCCAGTTTCTGGATTCCGGCGGCGAGGCTGAGCTGTCCGCGGCGCGTGACGCGCGCGCGGTCAGGAAAGACGGTGACGGCGGCAGGAGCGGTCGGCATAGGCCCTGGAAAAGTAGAGACGGAGAGTGAGGTCAACGGCGAGGATTATACTCCTCTCTCTCAGCCGTGCCAGCATTTGCGGCCAAGCGGCAATCTATAGTACACTCTCGCGTGACACAGCCTGCCTACCCTGCCCCTCGCAGCGGCTACTTCATGGCAAGTTTGTATCACGTCGTTCTCTTTCAATCCGACTCGACGGGCGCCCAGCCCTTGTCGGAATTTTTCAAGCAGCGCGGTAACCTGGTCACGGAGACGAGCGACGCCGCGGAAGCCGGTTCCCTGCTGCGGCGGCGGCCCGACCTGGCTATCCTGGACGTGCACCTGCCCGATAACCAACTGGCTGAATTTATGCGGCAGGCCCGCCAGGAATCGCCGGAAACCAGGATCTTAGTCGCCAGTTCTTATCCTGACACCGAGCGCGAGTTACAGGCCAAAGAGGCCGGAGCGCAGGTATTTCTGCGCTCCCCCTTCACGAAAGCGCGAATTGAACAAGCCCTGAAACGGCTGGCGCCGGCCGCGGCCGAGCCGACCCCCATGGCGGCGGGGTTGCCGGGCGTGCGCATCCCCGTGCGCCTCAAGTTGACCCTGCCCTACGTGTTGCTGGCGGTCGCTTTTGCCGCGGCCGCCGCGTATCTGGTAAATCGCTACGTGCTCGAAACGGTGCAAGAGCGCTTTGCCCGCCAGCTGCAGGGCGCCGGTGAACTGACGGCGGACTCGATGGTGGCCGAAGAACGCAAGTTGTTGGAAACCCTGCGCTACGTGGCGAACACCCAGGGCGTGCCGGAGGCCATCCTGACGGGTGAGGCGGAGAGTCTGCGCAACATCGCCTTACCGATTGCCGTAAACAAGCAAGAAGAGGCCGTGGAAATTCTGGATCCGCGGGGCGTCAGCCTGCTATCGCTCCGCCACGTCGCCGGCGGGGGCGGCGGCGACTACAGCGTCACGCAGGGAGATACGATCTTCACTCAATGGGACTTTGTGCAAAACGTCCTGGCGCAGAAAACAGACGAGCGGGGCGATAAGCACGCCGGCGTCGCGCGCGCCCCGTGGGGCGATTATTTCTACATCGCCGGGCCGATTAAGAACGAGAACAACCAGATGGTCGGAGTCGTCCTCGTCGGGAAATCGCTGCCGACCCTGGCGCGGCAACTTCGCCAGGAGACCCTGGCCCACATTACGCTGTACGATCTGGACGGGCGGGTGCTGGCCTCAACTTTCGAGGAGCAGAGTCTGGGCGCCTTGCCAGCGGAGGACCGACAGGCAGCCGTGGAGCGGCAGGATGAGGCGAGCGTGGTGCGCGACGCCGACCTGTCCAGCGGGCAATACAGCGAGATCATCGGGCCGTGGGAAGTGCGCGGCGGCGGCGACCTGGGCCTGCTCGGCACCTCGCTGACGCGGAACGTGTTGATCCGGCCCACGCAGGTTACTCGCGCCCAGGCCTACGCCGTCGTGGCCGCCGCTTTCTTGCTCGTGATTTTCGTCGGCGTTTACCTGGCCAGCCACATCACCCGGCTGCTCGTGCAGGTGGCGCACGCCTCCGCCGAGGTGGCCCAGGGCAACCTGGAGGTAAAGGTTCCTTCGCAAGGCGACGACGAGGTCGCCGTCCTGGCCAACTCCTTCAACGTGATGGTCGCCCGGCTGCAGGAGGGATCGGTTTACCGTGATCTGCTGGGCCGCACCGTTTCGCCAGAAGTGCGCGACCAACTGCGCCAGTCGTTCGAATCCGGCCATTTGCGGCTCGAGGGCCAGACCACGGAAGCGACGGTGATGATGACCGACATCCGCAGTTTTACCACGCTCTCAGAGCGGCAGGAACCAACCACCGTCCTGCGCTGGCTGAATGAGTACTTCGGCGAACTGGTGCCCATCGTCACGGCGCACGGCGGGGTTGTGGATAAATTTGAGGGCGACGCGATGCTGGCCGTCTTTGGCATCCTGCCGCAACCGATGAACATGCGGGAAAGCGCTTATCAAGCCTGCCTGGCCGCGCAGGAAATGCTGGACGCGATTGACCGGATTAACGCCGAGCGCGAGAAACGCGGGGATCCCCCGTTTATCACCGGGATTGGCATCAATACGGGCCTGGTGACCGCCGGCGGCCTGGGTACCGCGGACCGGCTGAATTACACCGTCATTGGCGACACGGTCAATACCGTCCAGCGGCTGGAGGGTTTTACGCGGCAGCTCGGCGCGAGCAGCGCGGTGATCGGCCAGAACACTTACGAGGCCCTTGAGCAGGACAAGCAAGCCGAACTGGACCTGGAGGCGCTGGGTTCGTTCAGTTTGAAAGGGAAGCGAGAGGCCATCGCCATTTACCGCCTGAGGTCGTCCAGTGCCTGACACAAAATTCTCCCTCTTCCGAGATCGCTCGACGCGCAGTTGGCTGCTGCTTCTGGCCGGCCTCGTGTTCTTAAGCCTGTTGGCCCTGGGCTGGCTGGCGGCGTTCGGCAACGCGCTGCCTCGCCTCACCCGGCTCCCGGTGGGGCTGCATTCAGACCTGCGGGCCGACTACAGCGCCGACGCCCGCACCATGCTGCCCCCGCTGAACGCGCGCATCATCGAAGATGCGCTGCGCGATCAGGCGTTGTTTGAAACGCCAGTCGCCATTCAAAGGATCCTCTTCAGCCCTGTGCCAAGTGTGACACCTTTGCCAGGCGCCATATTTCCCACGCCGACTGAGCCTGTCCCAACGGCCACGCTGTCGCCGCAGACACCCACACAGCCTCCCGCCCCGCTCGCCACACACACCAGCCCGCCTCAAGCCTCTCCGACGCCGACTGCCCGGCGGACAGGCACGCCGTCCACCCCGACCGCCACACGCTTGGCGACGAGCACGCCAGCAGTGACGCCTACGAGTGGCTTGGGAATTTCGACCTCTACCCCAGTCCGCGGGGGTAATGGCGACGATGGACAACCGACCCAGCCCCCGGCGACCCAATCCCCAGCGACGCAGCCCCCGGCGACCCAACCCCCGCCGACCCAACCCCCGCCGACCCAACCTCCGCCGACGCAACCCCCGCCGACGCAACCCCCGCCGACGCAACCTCCGCCGACGCAACCTCCGCCGACAGAACCTCCACCGACGGAACCCCCGCCAACAGAACCTCCGCCGCCAACGGAGCCCCCGCCGCCAACCGACCAGCCGTGTCCTTACCCGCCTTGTGGTTATCCATGAGCAAAAAGAGAGGCCGAGATGGCGCGTTGGGATGCGCCATCTGCTCGGCCTCCCATCGTGTCATGCTTCGCGTCTCTGACCCACATACGCGCGGCGCAGGTAGGCACCCCCATGCAGGGGGCAAGCGGGCTGCCCCTACAGCCCGCCTCCCCACCGGGCCACCCGCGCCATGGCCTCGTTCACCCTGTTGGTTGGCGTGCCGAGCGAGATGCGGATGTAACCCCGGCCCGAGGGGCCAAACACGGAGCCAGGCGTGACGCTGACGCCGGTCGCCTCCAACAGTTGCTCGGCGTATGTTTCATCCCCACTCCGCTGCGCTTCGGGGGACTCGGCCGTCAGGTGGTCGGGCAAACGCGCCCACACGTAAATTGCCGCCGCTGGTGTATCTACCTGCATGCCCGCCTGGCGCAGCGCGGCGACGACGATGTCCCGCCGTTCGCGGTATTGCTCATTGCGCTCGATCAGCCAGGCCTGCTCACCAGTGAGCGCGGCAATCGCCGCGTCGAGCACGGGTTGAAAGAAGCCCGAGTCGATATTGCTCTTCAGCGCGCCCAGCGCCTCCACCGCCTCCGCATTGCCGCCGGCCACACCCACACGCCAGCCTCCCATATTGTACGTCTTGGAGAGGGTATTGAATTCAACGCACACCTCTTTCGCGCCTGGGACTTGCAGGATGCTTGGCGCGCGATATCCGTCATAGGTGATCTCAGTGTACGGCGCGTCGTGGGCCACTAAAAAACCATGCGTCTGCGCCAGCCGGACGACCTGGCCGAAGAATTCAGGGGGGGCCACAGCGCCGGTTGGGTTGTTCGGATAGTTGAGCCACATCAACTTCGTGCGGCGCAGGAGGTCGGGCGTCAGGCGGCGCAGGTCAGGCAGGAAACGGTTCTCGGCGAGCAGGGGCATATAGACCACCTCGCCTCCCGCCAGGCGCGCGCCCGTCGTGTAGGGGGCATAACCGGGATCGGGGACCAGCACCACATCGCCAGGATTCACGATGGCCAGAGCCAGATTAAACACCCCATCCTTTGAGCCGAGCAGGCCGACGATTTCTTTTTGCGCGTCCAATTCCACGCCGAAGCGCACGCCATAGAAATGCGCCCAGGCTTCGCGGTAGGCGAGCGTCCCGCCGCTGGGCATGTAGCCGTGGTGTGTGGGGTCCTCCGCCGAACGTTGCAACGCCTGGACGACGAACGGGGCGGGCGGCAGGTCGGGTGAACCCATGTCCATGCGGATCACGTCCACGCCGGCCGCAGTGAGCCGGGCAATCTTCTCATTCAACTTGTGAAAGAAATAGGGCGGCAGGGCTGCCATCCGGTCAGCGGGTTGGAACCTTTGGGGTTTATTCATCTCGCTATTTTACCCAATAAACCCGATTGGCGGCGGTGCTGCAAGTACAGGCTTCCACCCATGCCCCCAGGCGCACCAGCCGCCCCTGGTAAGGCGCCTCCCCTTTTTGCGCCGTCCACCCTCCGATGACGAACGGCAGCACGCCGTCCACAATGCCCTCCGCGGGAAGCCACTCGCCGTTGTATCGGCGCGCCAGGTGGACGTGGGTGCCGGTGGCGGCGCCGCCCTCGCACGAGGGATGGCCGAGCAGGTCGCCTTGCTTCACCCGCGTCCCGGCCGGAACCAGGTCGTGCGCCGCCATGTGGAAGTGGAACAACACCCAGCCCGTCTGCTCGTAGCCGTCGCCGTCTAAGTCCAGGATCAACGTGTTGTCATTCGTGCGGACGACGACGCCGGGCGCGGCGGCGGTCACCCATTTTTCCGTGGTAATACAACCGGTCTCGCCAGCCGGCGGGGCGATGTCGAGCGCCGACCACGGGAGATTGCTCCCCCAGCCCGGATGCGGGCCGCCCGTCAGCGACCACTGCTGATTCGAGGCGAACGGCAAGGCCAGTTCGGGCTGAGTTAAATCGCCGGGGATAACGACTGAAGTCGTTACTACGAACGGATTCCCCCACAAGGCATAATAGGTCGCCGCGAAGCCAGCCGGGCCGGCGGCCGCCTCGAATTCTTCGTAGGAAAGCATCTGCGCGAGCAGATACTGCACGGCCACCGTGCCGGCATTCTGATACATGTCCACGCGTGATTGGTACCCCGACCCCCAGGGGGCGCTTCGCGAAGCGTCGCCGAAGCGGAGAGTGGTCAAGGCGCCGGTGCGCCAGCCGTAATAGCCCAGGCTCAACTGTTCCGCGGCCCACAGGCTCTGCAAATAGAATCCACGCGGCCCGTCGGCCAGCCCATAGGGGTTGTCGCCTGCGGCAGAGTCCCGCGGGGGGGCCTGGGTCAGGAGGCGACTGCGCCACTCCATGAGCGCGATAAAGAGTTTGGGATTGATGGAATATTGCTCGGCGACGTAGCGAAGCGTCTCCGCGCTGGAGCGCTGCTTGCCGGCGACGTAAGCAGAGAGATGGCGGAGGAGACCCGGCTGCGAGTCAAGATAGGCCGCCAGATCGAAATCCTTGACGGCCGGACCGTAGACAAATTCGCCGTCGGGGATAATCTGAAAGGTCGGCCCGCCAAGGGGGAAGTAATAGGCCGGGACGGTGATCGTCTGTCCCGGCGTGAGCGTCGTCGTCATCGGCAGCGCCGGGTTCGCGGCGAGGACCTCTGCCGGCGTGGTGTTGAAATGCGCGGCGAGGGCGATAACCGTATCGCCAGACTGAACGACATAAGGGAGCGGCTGGCCGGGGGAGATAACGCCGCGCGTGGGCAACGGCGTGGCGTCGGTAGTAACGACTGTAGTAACGACTTCAGTCGTTACCGCAGTGGGCGTCGGCGGATCAGAGGTGAGAGACTGACCAGGAGGGGATGGAGGTAGTGGAGTCGAGCAGGCCGCCAGAAAAAAGCACAGGGCCGCGGCGCGAAACACGATACCGAACCCCCGCCCCCAAGAAGGTATTTCGCGAAACTGAGGATCGCCCATTGTCAGGGGTCGGCCGTAATCGCCGTCTCCGCCGTAGAACAGGTGCAGGCCTCCACCGTCTGATCGCCGCGCGTCAGACTTCCCAGATATTCCGCCTGGCCCCGGCGGGCAATCCAGCCGCTGAGATTGAACGGGATCACGCCGTCGGCAGGGATCCACTCGCCGTTGTACTTGCGCGCAACGTGGACGTGCGTGCCCGTCGCCTGCCCGCCGCGGCACGACGGGTGTCCGAGGAGAGCACCCGTTTCCACGAAAGTTCCGGGCCGGACGCGGTCTTCGTCGGCAATGTGGAGGTAGAGGATGACCCAGCCGGTCGTCTCGCGCCCATCGCCGTCCAGGTCCAAGAGCACCGAGCCGTGGTCGGCGCGCACGATCTGCCCGGCGGCCATGGCCGTCACCCACTCGGCGGAAGCGGCGCAGCCGCCTTCCAGCGAGGAGGGAGCGAAGTCCAGCGCGGCCAGCGCGCCGCCATTCTCCCAGGCGCCGTGCGGCCCGCCAGTGAAGAACCAGCGATGGCCGCGAATAAAGGGCAAGGTCAACGGCGGTTGGGTCAGGTCGCCGGGGATCAGCGGGTGCACGATGTGAGCAAAGGGATCGCCAAAGAGCGCCCGGTAAGTCAGGGCCAGGCCGTTCTCGCTCACGGCGGCGTCCCAGGCTGGGCGATTCAGCAGCCGCGCAAAGAAGTATTGCACGGCCACCGTGCCGGCGTTGAGCGTTGGATCGAGGCGGAGTGTGGCGCCATCCGGAAAGCGCAAGTCGGTGAGGCCCCCCGTACGCCAGCCATAATAACCTATTGCCAACTGCCGCGTGGCCCAGGCGAGTTCGGAATAGAGCATATCCTGAAATGACTGCACGTAACCAAACGGGTAAAGGAGCGCCTCGCCCTGCGGCCGGGGGTTCGTGACCCAGCCCCCCAGGGGTGCTTCGCGACCGCTCTGATATTCGAGGAGCGCCAGGAGCAAGCGCGGGTTGACGGAATGGTTCCGCGCGGCCAGCAAAACCAGATCACCGCCCCAGCGGGTGGACTCGTCAGCGAAGCCTTTGTACGAGGCCAGATATCCGCCCTGCTCTTGCGCAAACTGCCGGGGGTCAAACCCCGTGGCGCTCGCGCCGTAGACGAATTCAGAGTCGGGGATAATTTTATAACCCGGCCCAACCTCGCCGAGCACACTTGGGATGACGAGCCGCTGTCCCTCTATC